>DATEGN010000037.1:0-5616 GCA_035280125.1 Gemmatimonadaceae bacterium
GCGCTCGAGCAGCTCGGTCCAGACTTCACCTATCGCACGACGCTCATCGCGCGAGGACCGCGCAGGGACAGCACGATCGCCGGCGACCTCGCGGTGATCGGTCATGGCGATCCCACGGTGAGCGATCACATGTGGGCTGATGCCATGATACCGTTGCGCGCCATGGCTGATTCTCTCGCCGCGCGCGGCATCAAACGAGTCGCTGGCCGCGCCATCGCAATGGAAAATGCGTTTCCCGGGCCTGTGTTGGGCTATGGCTGGTCGTGGGAGGATCTCGAATCACCGTACTCGGCCGCCATAGACGAGCTCCTCTTTAACGAAGGTTTCAGCGAGATCAGACTGCACGGTGGCGCGCGTCCTGGTGACTCCGTACGTGTCGAGGTACATCCGGCGCACAGCTATCCTGCCGTTCGGACGGAGCTCACGACAATTGCGGTGCCGAGCTGCGTCGCGGCCGACTCGGCGATCAGCTCACCGTGCCCAGTCGTGCCGACACGGGTTGCGCGACGGCGTGAGCTGACGATCAGCAAGGACACGCTGCGTGGAGACGTCGTGGTAACTGGCGGCGTCGTTGCCGGCGATAGTGTGACGTTAGAGGTCACTCATCGCGACCCGGACCTCGCGTACGTTGCGGCGCTCACGGAAGCACTGCGCGATCGCGGCATCAAGGTCGACTCGGCCCCCGCGGTGAGCACCGATACGATGGCCGTGACCGGCGACACTCTGGTGAGCTTCGTCTCGAAGCCCCTGCGCGACATTCTTCCGGCGTTGCTCAAGCCTTCGCAGAACCAGATCGCCGAGATGCTGCTGCGCACGCTCGGGCTGGAGCGTGGCGGCTCGGGGACAGCCGATAGCGGCCGCAAAGTCGTCGAACGCCAACTCGCGGTCTGGGGAGTTCCGCCCTCGACCTACGTGATTCGCGACGGCAGCGGACTATCGCGCTACGACTATCTCGCGCCCGAAGCGCTCGTTCACGTGCTCGACGTGATGCGCCGATCACCGAACTTTCAACTCTTCTACGATGCGCTGCCCATCGCGGGCGTGGATGGCACGATCAAGACACGCATGCGCGGCACGGCGGCAGAGAACAACGTGCACGCGAAGACCGGCTCGGTGGCGAACGCACGCTCGTTATCGGGCTACGTTCGCACGGCTGGTGGCCGCACACTGATCTTCAGTATGCTCGCAAATAATTGGACGGTGCCCGCGGTCGACGTTACTCGGATGCAGGATTCGATCGCGGCACGTCTCGCGGCACTCAGGTGACACGCGCCGAGCAGTCGCTGCGGACGTCGCTGACCGTTCGAGAGGCGGCCGAGGCGCTCATCGCCGATCTCGAGCCACTCGAGAGTGAAACCGTGGCGCTCGGCGCGGCGCTCGGTAGAGTGCTCGCGCGCGACGTGCTCTCTCCGCTGGCGCTGCCGCCGTGGGCCAACGCGTCCATGGATGGTTATGCCGTGCGCGCGGCCGACGTGCGTGGAGCACGCAGCGATGCACCGGTAGTGTTGCCCGTGATAGCGACGATTGCCGCCGGTGGCCTGGCAGACTCGCCGCTCGTTCCTGGAACGGCGATGCGGATCATGACCGGAGCACCCGTGCCAGCAGGCGCCGACAGCGTCATTCGCGTGGAAGACACTAACCGCGGCGATGCGGAAGTTCTCATTGCCGACGCGCGCGATGCGGGCCGCAACGTGCGTCCCATGGGCGAGGATCTCGAGGCAGGCGACGTCGCGGTCGCGGCCGGGACGGTGATCGGGCCGGCGCAGCTGGGCGTCCTTGCGTCGATCGGAGCCGTCAGGCTCGAGGTACATCGCCGGCCACGGGTCGCCGTGCTCGCCACCGGCGACGAGCTCGTCGACGTGGATGAATTCGACGAGGTGCTCGCCGGACGGCGAATCGTGAGCAGCAACAGTTATACGCTGCGTGCGTCGGCCCAGCTGGCGGGAGCCGACGTCGTCGACCTGGGTCGTTGCGGTGACAGCCGCCAGAAGCTCCGCGAACGGCTCGAGCATGCGCGCGTTGCGGGGTACGATCTGCTCCTGACGAGCGGCGGTGTGTCGGTCGGAACATTCGACTTCACGCGCGAAGTGCTTCGCGAGCTCGGAGCCGATATGCGATTCTGGCGCGTCAGAATCCGGCCGGGTGGACCGTTAGGCTTTGGCCTGCTTGGCGACACGCCGTGGCTCGGGTTACCCGGCAACCCTGTGTCGGCGATGGTAACGTTCGAGCTCTTCGCGCGCCCGGCGATTCGGCGGCTGCGCGGCGAGCGACGAGTTTTTCCGGGACCGTTCATCGCGACGTTGGACGAGGACGTGACCATCAGTGCACCGCTCACGCACTTCCTCCGCGTGACGCTCAGGCCTGACGATGGCGGCGTCATTCATGCCCGTTTGACGGGACCGCAGGGTTCCGGCCTGCTCACCTCCATGTCGCGTGCTGACGCGCTGCTCGTCGTGCCGCTCGATCAATTTGGACGTGGACCGGTTCCGGCTGGCGCAACACTCCCGGCATTGCCGTTAGGTGAAAGCAGCCTTTTGACCGAGGAGCTCATGCTGTGAGCTCGTCAAACGCAGCAACTGACATCGGCGCGCTTCGCGATCTTCTCGAGCGTCGTTTTCGAACCGTCGAATCTCTGATCGTCGTCGACGACCGCGAGCTGTCGATTCTCCACCCGGAGAGCGCGGACGAGCTGATTAATGAAGCTGACTTCGAGCGCGACGAGCGCCTTCCCTATTGGGCAGACATCTGGCCATCGGCGCGTATTCTCGCGTCGTACGTCGCACGGCTCGACGGCAGCGGTCGCTCGCTGCTCGAGCTGGGATGCGGAGCCGGTCTCGTGGCGACCGCCGCCACCATGGCCGGGTTTCGCGTTTGCGCAACCGATTACTACGAAGACGCGCTTCAATTCACGACCTTGAACGTCGCGCAACTCACTGGAACGACACCGGAAACACGTCTCGTGGACTGGCGCTCGCTACCGAAGGATCTCGGCCGATTCGATTTTGTCGTCGGGTCGGATGTGCTTTACGAGCGCACCTACGGCCGGCTCGTCGCGCGCGCCATGGACATCACGCTCACACGAAATGGCGAGGCGGTGATTGCCGATCCCGGTCGCATGGCGGCGGAGGAGTTCGTGCGCGACGCTGCGCAGCGCGGACTGCGGCTCATCCGACACGAGCAGCTGCCTTACGTGGACGGCGCGATCCGACAGACGATCAGCCTTTATCGATTGTGTCGAGGCTGAAGCGAAAGGCTGGAGCGGGGGGCCTGTTCCTCGTTCAGCACGAGACTGTCATGCGAGGAGCGCAGCGACGAGGGATCGGCACTTCTCGAGAGTCCCTTGTTGAAAAGCGACAGATCGAGAGTCGAGACGTGAGAGCTGAGATCCGGCCTACCCCGTGTGGCTGGCGGCATCGCACCCGCGATGGTGAGCCAAGATTCGAGATGCGAGACGTCAGCGGCGAGCTGCGAGATCGAGGTTCAGTGTCGAGATGAAAAGATGCGATGTGAAATGATGGGCTGCTGGGCGTCACGGCCAGATCGCGCATCATCGCGGCATGCAAGACTTCAAAAGACTCGAGATCTGGCAGCGGGCCCACGCTCTGGCGATCGCTCTGCACGAGCGGACGAGAAACTTCGGACGCTTAGGGCACACGCGGTTGAGGAATCAGCTCACCGGCGCGGCGGACAGCGTTCACGATACGATCGCTGAAGGCTGTGGCGCGGCGACCCACAAGGAATTCGCGCGCTTTCTCGACATGGCGATCACGTCGCTCAACGAGACCGAGGGCCACCTGCTCACAGCTCGCGATCTCCATCTGTTCTCGCTGGACGAATGGGAAAAATACACAACCGAGACGATCGAGATTGGAAAGATGACTTACACCTACCGTCGCAAAGTCGTCGAAACCGGCGCAAAAGAATAAGAATCTCGAATCTCGCAGCTCGCCGCTGACGTCTCGCATCTCGAATCTTGGCTCACCATCGCGGGTGCGATGCCCGCGGGCCCCACGGAGTAGGCCGGATCTCAGCTCTCACCTCTCGAGTCTCGATCTGTTGCTTTTCCAGCAACGGACTCTCGAGCCTCGATCTGTATCAAATCTCACCAAATCGAGGAATTCTCTTCGCTAGGTCTTCATGAAGAGAGCCGCTCACCAACCACCTCGGCGATATCGAGCACCGCCACATCCGCCTCCTTCGCCTTCACGCCGTCGCTCATCATCGTCATGCAAAATGGGCATGCGACGGCGATCGTGTCCGCACCGGTTGCGAGGAGCTCTTCGGTGCGCTCGATGTTGATGCGCTTCCCCTCGCGCTCCTCCATCCACATGCGTCCACCGCCGGCGCCGCAGCAGAGACCGCGTGAGCGAGACCGTGGAGGCTCGACGAGGTTGACAACGGGCAGGGCTCGGCGAAGCGTCTCGCGCGGCGCATCGTAGATGTCGTTGTATCGGCCGAGATAACACGAGTCGTGATAGGCGACCGTTAGGCGGCGGCCCTCGTCGGTGCGGAGAGGCACGAGATCTTGCTGAAGCAATCGCTCGATGTACGTCGAGTGATGAATCACGTCGTAGTTGCCGCCAAGCTGGGGAAACTCGTTTCCGATCTGATGAAAGCAATGCGGACAAGCCGTGACGACCGTCGTCACGGCGTAGCGGTTCAACGTCTCGATCGTGTCCTTCGCCAGCATCTGGTACAGATACTCGTTGCCCATGCGGCGCGCCGGATCACCGTGACAGTGCTCCTCCTGTCCGAGAATCGCGAAGCGGATTCCGCACGCCTGAAGGATGCGAGCGAACGCAATGGTGATCTTCTTGGCACGATCGTCGAACGATCCCATGCAGCCGACCCAGAAGAGCACATCGGGCCGCTCACCGCGCTCGATGAGGTCCGCCATCGTCGAGACCCCGAGTCCGTCGGCCCAGCGGGCACGATCAGCCGCGTTGAAGGCCCATGGTGCACCGTTTCGCTCGAGCGATTCGAACACCGGTTGAATCTCCGCCGGGAATCGCGATTCGGTGAGCACGAGATTACGGCGCATCTGATTGATGATGTCGAGCTGATCGATCGACACCGGACACTCCTGCACGCACGCACGGCAACTCGTGCACGCCCAGAGCTCTTCCTCGGTGATGTAGTTGTCCAGCAAGCGATGAGACAGGGTGTCATCACCTGACGCCCGCGCGTCGTTCCCTTCCCCGTGCACGAGATCGTGGCCAAAAAAGGCCATCGTATCGCCCGTTGCCACCGGCCCCTTCTCCATCAAGCGCTGGCGCGTGTTGACGACAATCTTCCGCGGACTCAGGACTTTGCCGGTGATGTTTGCCGGACATGCCGCGGTACAGCGGCCACACTCCGTGCACGAGTAGCCGTCGAGGAGATTCTTCCAGGTGAGTTGGTCGACGTCGCTCGCACCGAAGGTCTCAGTCTCCGCTTCGAGGTCCATCGGCCGCATCGCGGTGCGCTCGCCACGCCAGCTCGTATTGGAGAAGTAGACGTTGATGAGCGACGAGACAACGTGTAGATGTTTCGAGTACGGCAGATAGTTCAGAAAAATCAGAACCAGGAGGACGTGAAACCACCAAAACAATTGGTGCATGCTTCCAACGACGCGCG
>DATEGN010000038.1:0-2879 GCA_035280125.1 Gemmatimonadaceae bacterium
ATGCTCGCCGCGCTTGATCTTCAGCACCAGCCGCGCGAAGTCGGCACGTCCCATCGATTCCACGACACAGACGTCGAGCAGGCCATCGGTGACGGAGGCGTTAGGCGTCACGAGCGTGCCGCCGCCCGAAGCGCGCGTCAACCCAACCGCGAACATCAGGAAATCGCCCTGGTATGAGAAGTCGCGTCCACGAAAGCTCGCGCGGTATGGCTCGAACTCGGCGAACTTTCGCACACCAGTAATTGCGTACGCGACGGGTCCAAGGCTCTCCTTGGCCTCGGCCGGTGTTTCTGCCGTTGCCTCGGCACCCACGCCGCCGGTGGAAACGTTGAGGAATCGCCGGCCATTCAGCGACGCGGTGTCGATACGCACCGGGTTGCGATGTAGGATAACATCCATCGCGTGGTCGACGTCGCTGGGAATTCCTGCTTGAATTGCGAAATCGTTAGCGGTGCCGAGGGGGATGATGCCGAGAGGTGTGTCGAATCCGTCGAGACCATTGATGACCTCGTTCACCGTTCCATCGCCTCCGACAGCGATCACGACGTCCGTTCCAGCTCGCGCCGCGGCGGCGGCCATTGCTGTTCCATCGCCCGACTCGAGCGTCACGTGAGGTTCCACGACATGTCCTTTGGAGCGGACCCAATCGATGAGATGGCGTACGTCCTCGCGCTCCGCGCGGGCGCCATGAATGATCATGGAAAGATGCCGATGCCTCATGGCGGGTCGAGCTCGGTGACGAGTTCCTGGTCTGACGCTAGAACGTGGCAAGGGGTTCGAGGGTTGGCACGACGGGGAGGTGGCGGTTAGTATGTCCGCCCCGTCTCCCGGCATCGACGGTTCGAACTGGGATAGCGCATATCACGCGCCTGTGCTCGCCAGAGAGGTCGTTGATCTTCTCGGGGCGCGCCGCTCGGTGCTGGACGGCACGCTCGGTG
This sequence comes from Gemmatimonadaceae bacterium, assembly GCA_035280125.1. Lineage (GTDB taxonomy): Bacteria > Gemmatimonadota > Gemmatimonadetes > Gemmatimonadales > Gemmatimonadaceae > AG2. The sequence continues at coordinate 939 of DATEGN010000038.1, forward strand.
GCGGTGGACACGCGCTCGCGCTTCTCGAAGCAGGTGTGGAGCAAGTGGTTGGCATCGATCGCGATCCGGACGCGCTCGATAGCGTTAGAGAACGTCTTGCCCCCTTTGCCACGAATGGTCGCTTCAAGGCTTATCTCGGCAATTTTGCGGACATAGAAGACATAGGTGCGCTTGCCGGCCAATCCTTCGATGGCGTGCTCCTCGATCTTGGCATTTCCTCGCACCAGATCGACGATGCGAGTCGCGGCTTTACGTTCCGCGAGGACGCGCCACTCGACATGCGAATGGACCGCGGCGAGGGCGGGGACGTTCCGACCGCCGCAGACCTCCTCAACTCGTTTGACGAGCATGCGCTCGCCTCGATCTTTCGGGAGTACGGCGACGAGCATCGCGCGCATCGACTTGCGCGCGAAGTCGTACGCCGGAGGTCCAACCGCGCGTTCGCCGTGAGTAACGACTTCGTCGGCGCGATTCGCGGCGCGCTGGGGCCGCGCACCGGACCAACGGATTTTGCCCGGCTCTTTCAAGCGCTCCGCATCGCCGTCAACGACGAGCTCACGGGTCTCGAACGCGCACTTCCGACGCTGCGCGATCGTTTAGTGCCTGGGGGCGTGATGGCTGTCATTGCTTATCACTCCGGAGAAGACCGTCTAGTGAAGCACGCGTTTCGAGAATGGAGCAACGATTGCATCTGTCCGCCCAAACAGCCGATGTGCACCTGCCGAGGCCGCGCGCTTGGCGAGCTACTCGGGCGCAAGGCGACGACGCCGGCCCCAGACGAGCTGGCACGCAATCCGCGCGCACGCAGCGCACATTTGCGCGCTTTCCGACGGAGCACCGACGCATGACGCGAGCACGCCTCTCGCGCCGCTCGACGGTCGCGCTGGCGCTCTTTGGTTTCGTCCTGGTGGCGGCAGGCGTCATTGCACGGAGGTCATACGGAATCGATCAAGCGCGTTCGATGCGTGAGCTCGATCGGCGGCGTCAGGCGCTCGAAGTAGAGCGCGTGAAGGTCGACGGCGAGATCCGGGATGCCTCCAGCAGGGCGCGACTCGCGCCGATTGCCGAGCAGCGGCTCAACATGCACGTGCCTTCGCCAGATCAAGTAATCCTGTTGCCCCTTCCCGTGTCGGTGTCGCCGGGAGCCGCTCACAAGTCGCGTCCATGATACGCTCGCGCCGAATCAAGATCGTTCACGCGCTTCTCGCGCTCTTCGCGCTCGCCGTGATTGGGCAGGCTGCGCACGTGCAGCTACTGCAGGGAAGCACCTGGCGCGCGCGCGCGGCGCGCCAACAATTGGCGCCGCGCGAGATGCCAGCCCCTCGGGGTGACATACTCGACGCAGCCGGTCTGGTGCTCGCGCAGAGCAGGGACATGGTTCAGCTCGAGGTCTCCCCGCGCGAGGTGCGGCCGCAGGATCGAGCTGCGCTTCACCGGGCATTGGCGAGAGTGCAACTCAAACCGGAGTGGATCCGCCGCGCCCTCGATCCGAAAAAAGCCTGGGTGAGCTTGCCGGGACGCTATCTCACGACCGACGTCGCGTCCGCGATGCGCATTCGTGGCGTCCACGCGAGTGCGGCAAGCGTTCGCACCTACGCGATGTCGGAGGGAACGAGACGACTGATTGGGCGTGTCGACGCAGAGGACAACGCGGTCGATGGGATCGAGCTCGCGCTCGACACGGTACTGCGCGGGTCGGCGGGGACGACGACTCTCGTCCGCGACGTCCGCGGGAAGAGCTTCGAGTCGCCTAACGCGCCTCGCGTTGCTCCGCATCCCGGCAATACGGTCGTGCTCACGCTCAACCACGAGCTGCAGGAGATCGCCGAGCACGCGCTCGCCGACGCCGTTTCGAAGATGGGTGCGGATGGGGGCGACATCGTGGTGCTCGATCCGACCGCGGGTGACATCCTCGCCATGGCGAGCAGGCGACAGGATTCG
>DATEGN010000039.1:0-6173 GCA_035280125.1 Gemmatimonadaceae bacterium
TGAGTCAACGTGTACGCGCTGAGCGCATGGTACGCCTCGAGATCCTGTCCCACGGCTCAACGCATGCCCGGCGCGATCGAAGGGGCATGGGCGGCGACCAGTCGAAGGGCTTCCTCGCGCGAGAAGCCCCTGATAACAAGGGCATCGAGGTAGTTCTTGGAGAAGCTGGCCATCTTGTCCGCCGTCTCCCTTTGTGCAAGAACGGCAAGCACGGCATTCATCATCGCTTCCATGTTTGCGCGCATCATCGGTCCCATCATCTCTTGCATCTGACGCATCTGCTCGGCCTGGCTCGGGGCAGGCTGCTGCGCGGAGACGCGAGTGAGGCGAAGAGGGACTGCTGCGATCGCAAGGACCACGGTGGCGAGCAGGAACGAGAAGAGCAGCTGCTTGTGACGCTGGACGAAAGTACGCATGGCGAGCCTCGCATCAAGGATGACTGTGGACATGGAGCGCTCCACCGCCTGCATCCTTCATGCTTGGACGTCGGAAGGCTGCGCCAGTAATCGTTAGGTAGAGCCGGTGTCGGGGCTCGCAAAGCCTAACGCCGGCGTGCGCGTCCGACACTACGTCATTCGACGTAATGTCGACCGCCGCTCTTCGATCAGCGGCCGGTGCTACTTCGAAGGACTGGAACCTTCGCGTCAGCCTTGGGCTGACTCTTGGTCGCAGCTTCGGTCTCGACCTTCTCGGCCGGGGTGAAGACTTCAACGGAAAAACTGAACTTTCGCTGCTCGCCCGGGGGGATAGCGCCAACGCCCACAATCTGGCGCGTCTCCTCACCCCGGTCGTTGGTGATGGTGATCATCACCGCATACTCCCACGCTTCACCCACGTTCGGGTGCTTGATCGCGCCCTCGACGCGCAGGGGAGTGAGGGTGGAGACGACTGTCTCTCCACCCTGACCCGCAAACCGTACGTGTTTCTTGCACGAAGGACAAACGCTCGTGCTTTGCAGAATCACTGCCCGGCAATGAGGACAGGTGCGCGTTGCACCAGCCGGCGTCCTTCGCAGCGTACTCACGAGGCCTGACGGTTCCCCAAGCTAAGCGTGGACTTGGACCCCTTCTCCTTCTCGGGAAGTTTATCACGCTCATCGCCCCAGCCAAACTCCACGCGCCCACGCATCCGTGAGCCCGAGGCGACGCTAAGCGTGCCGGCCTTGAGGTCGCCGTTGAGAATGCCCGTCGAGAGGATGTCGACGTTGGCGGCGTTCTCGATGTTGCCGTCGATCTCGCCACCGATGGTGACCGAGTTCGCGCTGACCGCACCGACGAGCTTCGCGCCGGCGTCGATGGTCAGGTCGCCCTGGATGTGGACGTCGCCGTCGAACTTGCCGGCGATCCGGACGTGGCCCGTGCCCTCGATCTTCCCCGTGATGTTGATGTCAGCGGTGATGACCGATTCCCGCGCGTCACGCGGCACCGCTCGACGAGCCGTCTGCGGGGCTACATCAGCGACAGGGCTGTACTCGGGCTCTTTCTGCAGTGCTGGTTCCGGTGGGGTCATAACATTCGCATCCTTCTTTGATGTGGTCGGTTCCTTCCAGATTGCCATGACGACGTCCTGTTGAAGTGGGCGTGGTTTGGTGGCGAGTAGATATCAGCGGGGTGACGCGCTCGCTGTTATGCACGTCACGAAATTCGAAATTAAAATGTGGACGAGTCCGCTCGGGGGCTCTCGTTAGGCAGCGAGAGTTGTGTCGTAGATCACGACGGGGGAACGGCGAACGGGGAATTCGAAACGCAGCGTTGATGGGATTAGGTGCAGATTCCTCGCTGCGCTCGGAATGACAACCGCCCCTGTCCCGTTCGTCTCTTACCGTCGCACCATCCGGAACTGCCCCGCCGCCACCGGCCCGATGAACGACGTCTCTCCCCATGTGCCGATCAATGAGTCTCCATAAAACTTGCCCGAAGCGCTGAACCCGCAGTCGGCGGCGCCGGGGGTGAAGACCAGTGAGGTGTTCTCCCCGGCCCGGCTGATGAAAGTCGACGTCGGGCGAGGGACGAAGCATGACATCTCACGGCCGAGGAGTGGCCGGAAGTCCATCTGAATGGAAGAGCGGACCTGGCCGTCGGAGTCAGCCAGGTGCAGCGTCCCTTGGGCGGACTGCCGTGAGGCCGGACTCCAGGTGCCGGTGGTGCGAAGGCTGTCGAGCCGGAACTCCACGGTCCAGTCGCCGACGAGCGTTCGTTGAGAGTCGCTCGGCGGGGGGAGGGTGATCCGGCTGCAGGCGAGCGCAAGCAATACCGCGCTCAGCCTACCCAATGCTGCAAAGGACATGGACATAGTGCAGGTCCCTCGTCGCTACGCTCTTCGGGATGACAAATCACTCTCTTCAACCAGCCCAACGTTCCAATGGACAAAATAGTCACACGTTAGGCGACTGGCGCTCCCACCGCCAAACGAGTCCGTCTTCCGGGTCCATGACCTCGCCCACGCAATCAAAGCCACAGGATTCGAGGACCCGCGCCGAAGCGTCGTTCTCCGGCCGGGTGTGAGCACGAACTAAACGCACCCCCTCCTCAGTCGCGTACTTGACCAATGCCGCGGCAGCCTCCTTGGCGTAGCCCCGGCCGCGATAATCCTGGTTGACGCCGTACGCGATCTCGACGACGCCGTCGGCGTCCGGCGGACCCTTGTACGCGCAGCCGCCAACGATAGCGCCCGACGCACGTTCCACGATGCCGAAGCCGTGCGTCCACGGACTCGGCGCGGAGCTACGCATCCTCGCGACCCAGTCGGGCGAGACTTCGGCGCGGTCGGCAGGGCTCAGCGACTCGATGCGGGCGAGTACCGATTCGGTGGACTCGAGGACGAGGTCGAGTCGTGGAGATTGGATCAGTGGATGTAACATCAGGCGACCAGGCCCGCGTTGGTGACGAACAGCACAGTATCAGTGGCCAGCTGCGTTCGTTATGCAGAACTTAGCGGCTGCGTGCGGGTTCGGACGATGCTCGCCGGAAGCCGGGTACCCATAGGACTGACGAAGCGGCAACCAAATTTACCATCTCCGGTCATTCACGCCGTTGCGTAGTTTCGGGCGCGCGACCAGAATCAGCGCAACCTCTGCCTCGGAAACGCATATGAAAGCCTCCTTCGTTGCATTGCTGGTAGTCACGCTCCCGGCGGCTGCGGTTGCCCAGCAGCAGTCGGGGTCACCGCCGGCGAATCCGATCACGACGTCGTTCAAAGGGACGACGATGTACTTCCAGAAGAATCTTGCTCAGGCGTTCGACTCGATTCCCGAGTCGCTCTTCGGCTACAAGCCGACGCCCGCGCAGCTCACCATCGGGTACATCGCGCAGCACCTGGCGAGCGACAATTACTTCTTCTGTGACAATTTCGGTACGACGAAGGCGTCGCTGACGGCGGAAGACACGGCGACGGCTGACTCGGTGAAGGCGAAGTGGCCGAAGGCCAAGCTCGTGTCGAAGCTGAAGGATTCGTTCAAGTTCTGCGAGGACGCGTTCGCCCAGGTGGACGACGGGAAGCTCGCCGATCAGGTGACGGTGACGTTCGGCAACCAGTCGCGCCAGAGGACACGCGCGAACTTCCTCATCGGGCACGTCGCCGACATGGCAGACCACTATAGTCAGATCTCGAATTACATGCGTCTGAACAAGTTGCTGCCGCCGACGGCGCTGCCGAGGCCGAAAGCCGCGAATTGATCGCGGGGACGGGGAACGGGGAACGGGGAATTCGGAACGAAACGCTGCATTCCGATCATCCTGTCCCCGTTTCCCGTTAGGCGGCGACTGGTTTCGCCGTGCCGTGCCAGACGTGGCGGATTGCGAACGTGCTCAGGATGAGTGGCATCGGTACCCAGAGCCAGGCAATAATGTTAGCGATGCCATCTTGACGCCCGGGAAAGGCGGGCGGTTGGTATTTAGCAAAGAACCGAACGCCAAAGAGCAGGACCGCCCAGCAGACGAGCATCAGCATCGATCCGGAGATGCGGCGCGTCGAGGTCCGTGGAAGGCCAGCCTGTCCCATGATCCAGAGGGGAAGAGCAAGGATGCTCCAGGCGAAAAAAACCTGCGGATACAGCGTCGGCCATGCCCTCGCGTTTGACGCCACGGCAACGAAAATCCAGAATGCGCCGAGGATCGTCCACAGCGCGATGAATCCCCACTTTCGAGCTGTGGCGAGGAGGAGAAAAGCGGCGGCAAATGGAATCGAAAGCATTCCCGCCATGTCCCTGGTGTCGTGAAGGCTTGGAAGGCCGAGCCGCAGCACGAAGCCGAGCACGACGATCTCGAGGATCACGAAGCCGATATAGAACAGGGCGAGCTTTGCTGCCGCGAGGGTTACACGTCCGCTAATCAGGCTCATTCGTCTCTTCGAGTATCTCGCGCGCGGCGCTCAGCTCGTTGCCGAGGACGAAAACATCGATTCCGCGTGCCGTCGGACCCATGAAGCCCGCTCCGAACATGCTGACGTCGCCCGAGCTGCGCGCGTGCAGCCCCGCACCGCGCAGTCGTTCGACGAGGATCTCGGCCGCAAAGCCCGAGCCGACGTTCGTGAGCTTGACCCACTTTGCCATCCGCTATGCCTCCTAGCTAGGACGAAGCTCGGCGCCGCGCAATGCACATGACGTGAGGGACCTGTGCGTGAAGCGCTCTCGAGAGTTCGTTCATCGGTCTGCCTCGGCACGCGCGATTGCCTCTGCAACGTCGACGATCTGTGCGAGCCCGGCGTAATTCACGCGGGACGCGATGTCGGACGCCTTGTGGTAGTCCGGGTGGAAGCCGGTAAACAATGCGGCGGCCTCGACGCCCTCCGCCGCAAAGCTCGCGTGATCGGATCGATCCGCGATGATTGAAGTGTACTGAACGCGCAGCCCGGCCGAGGTACCGGCGCGTCGAAGTTTGCGACGAGGATCGACCCACGCGCTGGCCGAAGCGCGAACCGTCGCGCCAACTCCAGCACTCCTGCCGTGCCCGATGCGTTGTCGTCAGCGCCCAGCCGGGGGATGAATCCGAGCTCAGGATCGTTCGAGGACGTCGGCGAGCGGCCGAGGTGATCGTAGTGCGCGCCGATCACGACGTACTGCGATCGGAGGCTCGAGTCGCTACCGGCGATGACGGCGGCAACGTTCTTGGCGTGACGTCCGTCGTAAGTGAAGAATTGCAGGAGCGCGGCGGGACACCTCGGGGCGGCCTGGCAATCCGCGGGAAAGGCGCCGCGTGGCCCGAGCTCGAGATAACGGCGTGCGATGTACGAAGTCGCGCTATCACCACCGACGCTTCCCGCGGCACCCGAGGAGCGCCGGACTGGCGAGGTAGGCGACGTCGGCCTCCGGGCCCGGTGCCGGCTGGACGGGCGGCGGGAGCTGACAGTCCGCGAGAAAAAAAGAATGGCGAACAAACTGGATTTCATTTGGACACGCCGATGGCCCGCCTTCAGATTGTGCCACCTTCGATTCGGAACTTCGCCGGTGCTCCTTCACAAGGTCGTGTTGCTGATCCTCGCACCAAGCGTGCTCGCCGCGCAAGCGCCGAGCACTGGCGTCATCACCGGGCGAGTGACCGGCCGCGCCGACAGCAGCGCAGGGTCGCCGACCGCGATACCGATTGCGGGAGCGAGCGTGGGGATCATTGGCAGAGCGATGCGAGTGATGACGGACTCGGATGGTCGCTACACACTCGGCAACGTCGCCGCCGGCGATGCGAGGATTCGATTTCAGCGACTCGGCTATCGCTCTGTCGAGCCGTCGATCGTCGTCATACCTAACGACACGCTGCATCTCGACGTCGTGCTCGAGATGGAGGCACAGCAGCTCTCACCCGTTCGCACCGACGCCGCGCGAACCGAAGTCGAGTCGTTCACCGCACGTCCGAACGTCGGCACCGTAGCGCTGCCAGCGCAACTCATGGCGGGCGTGCCGGCGATCGGCGAGCCGGATGTCGCGCGAGTCGTGCAACTGCTCGCGGGAGTCAGTGCGCGGAACGATTACAGCACGGGACTCAACGTCCGCGGCGGCAGCGCCGATCAGAATCTCGTGCTGCTCGACGGGATTCCGATTTACAATCCGTTTCACATGGGCGGGTTGTTCTCGACCTTTATGGATGCGTCGGTCGGTGGGATCGAGCTGATGACCGGTGCGTTCCCCGCGCGCTACGATGGCCGGCTCTCGAGCGTGCTCGATGTTCGGTCGGCGGACGAGA
>DATEGN010000040.1:0-10735 GCA_035280125.1 Gemmatimonadaceae bacterium
ACGACAGCGCAAATCGCAACGGCCGCCATCACGACGGTGCTCACGAGCTTCAGCATTCCTGGAATTCCCGGTGGCTCGGTCATCGCGATGGTGCCCATCCTCGCGAGCGTCGGCTTGCCCGCGGAGGGCGTGGGTCTGCTCCTCGGCGTCGACACGATCCCCGATGCGTTCCGAACCACCGCGAACGTCACAGGACAGATGGCGGCTGCCGTGATCGCGGAGCGTCCACCGGCGTGACGTCGCTCGCGCTGGCGCTCCTCGGCGCCGCCCCGTGGGTGTTGCTTCCACCTCTGGTGATGCTGCGTGTCGCGCGCTCGCGATCTTTAGCCAATGAGGAACAGGCGTCCCCGAACGACGCGCCGCAGGTGTCAGTGATCGTTCCGGCACGCAACGAAGCGCACAATATCGAACGCTGCATTCGCTCGATCCTTTCGACACGATACCAGCGGACGGAGCTCATCGTCATCGACGATCATTCGACGGACGGTACTCCCGATATCGCACGGCGTGCCGCGGGCGACGATCTCAGGTTCCAGCTGCTCGAGAACCCGCCGCTGCCTAACGGTTGGTTCGGCAAGCAGTGGGCCTGTGCAACAGGCGCCGCGAAGGCATCGGGCTCCCTGTTGCTCTTCACCGATGCGGACACCACCCACGCGCCCGATTTGCTGCCTCGCGCGGTGAATCAACTTCTTCGTGAGGGCAGCGACCTGCTCTCCGTCGTTGGCAGACAGGAGATGCACAGCTTTTGGGAGCGGCTTCTGCGGCCACAGGTTTTTTGGATTCTGATTTCGCGGTACGGGAACACGGACAGCGTCAGCCGAGCGAAACGGGCCGAGGATGTCATTGCAAACGGGCAGTTCCTTCTCATGCGGCGCCATGCGTACGACGCGGTCGGTGGCCATGGATCGGTACGCGACAAGGTCGCCGAGGACCTCGCGCTTGCTCAACGGTTTTTTCGAGAGGGATTTCGCGTCAGCCTCACTCGCGGCGACGATCAGCTGTCGACCCACATGTATGGCTCGCTATCGGAGTTGATTGCCGGTTGGGGAAAGAACGTGTTCGCCGGCGGCATCGACGCAATGCCAGGCGGCGTCGCGGGCCGAGTCCTTTTTCCTCTCGTGCTTCCGATTGCACCGCTCATGACGTTACTGCCGGCCGTGATCTTCATTCTCGGTATCGGCGGATTCGTGAGTGTGACGGCGACCGCTTGGTCGGCGATCTCGACGGCCGCGAATCTGCTCTGGTGGATGTTGATCTATCGTGGCTTTCAGCAGCGTATCTGGTACGCGCTGCTGGCTCCAGTGGGGGCGGCCGTGGTGCTGTACATCATTGCTCGCGCCATCGTGCGTGGGCGACGTGTCGGATGGAAAGGGCGTGAATACGTCGCGCGCTGATCGCCGCGTGACTTTGCCGCGGCACGCAAGGACACGATAACGCCTCGCTCGAAGCGTGACGGCATTCTGCCGTCGTGCGTACGCTTCGTGCCGCCGCGCAACTCCTCGCGGACGCGTCCAGTGTGGATGCGCTCACTCCTATAGCATCCGCTGCCGGATGCACGAGAGCCGTGTTGCCGTTGGGCGAATCGCTGTTGCGAGACCTCGGCATCGAGACCGCCCGCGCCGCACGTCTTGCCGACGGGCCGGGTGCAGTCCGCGCTTTGCTGGTCGAGCTCGAGGGCAGTTCACCACTGCGCGGCTTGCTCGCGCGAATCGCGGCGCGACTCGCGTCGCGTACGCCGCATGTCCTATGGCTCGTGATCGCAACACAGCCGGCAACGGCGCATGTCGCCATCGTCGCGTGGCGCGCGGATCGGCGACCGCCTCGCGTCGCCGCGCTCGTCGTCGACCGCACACGCGTCGTGGACAGCGATGCCGAGACGCTGGTGTCGCTCTTCGCGGCGACGGACACGCGCCCCGACGCCGATATGCTGACTCATTCGCGCTGGGTAGAAGTGTTGGGTCGTGAGGCGCTCACCAGGCGATTCTATCGTTCGCTGGAGGTTCGAGTCGAGGCGCTCGGCGCGTCCTTGGCACGAGGGACGGCGGACGACCGGCGGGAGCTCGCCATTCTGTACAGTTCGCGGCTGCTGTTTTTGTGTTTTCTCGAAGCGAAGGGCTGGCTCGATTCAGATCGCGCATTCCTCTCTCGCTCATTCGACGCGTGCATGGAGCGGGGCGGCGAATTTCATCGCCGCGTACTGCTGCCTCTCTTCTTTGGCACGCTGAATACTCGTTACGCGCGCCGTGCAGCCGCCGCGCGCGCGCTCGGCCGCATCCCGTTCCTCAATGGTGGCCTGTTTGCACGCTCGCCTAACGAGCGCCGGCTACGGCTGACGTACTTTCCCGATGACGAGCTGGGCAAGTTCTTCAGCGAACTGTTCGCTCGATATCGGTTCACCGCGCGCGAGGAGAGCACCGACTTGGTCGAGCTGGCCATCGATCCCGAAATGCTCGGAAAGGCATTCGAGTCCCTGATGTCGAACCGTGACCGCAAGGGCAGCGGCTCCTTCTACACGCCGCAGGGTCTCGTCGCGCGGGTTGCCGATGCGGCGTTCTCGCGCGCGCTGGCGGTTTCACCGGACACATGTCACGCGGCAAGTATCGCCGAGTGGTCGGACGTGCGGCGTCGTTCCGTCAGCGGGCGACTGCGAGACCTAACGATACTGGATCCCGCGTGCGGATCGGGGGCATTTCTCGTTCACGCCCTCGAGCGCGTCGCGGAGCTTCGACGCGCGACGGGCGAGGAGGGTAGCATCGCCGAGATTCGTCGTGACGTTCTCACGCGCTCCATCTTCGGCGTGGACAAAAACCCGACTGCCGTCTGGCTCTGCGAGCTGCGCCTCTGGCTCTCGGTCGTGATCGAGTCGCCCGTGCACGATCCACTCGAAGTACGGCCACTCCCAAATCTCGATCGCAACATCCGCGTTGGCGATTCGCTCGCCGCCGGTGCGCCAGCCGAGGTCGCGCTAATGCAGGGTGCTGGCACGCGGCTTCGCCCTCTTCGGGAGCGATACGCTCGTGCGTCGGGCCGTCGAAAGGAGTCGCTCGTCGTTCTCCTCGACCGTGAAGAGCGACGCGTTGCGTTGGCGAACATCGATCATGAGCTCACCTCGATTGCTGCCTTTCGACGGGATCTGATCGCGGTGATTCGTGGACGCGATCTGTTCGGCGAGCGAGCCGCACCGGCAGCCGACGTGCGCGCTCAAGCAGCGACCCTACGCGCCCGCGCCGCCGCGCTGCGCGCCGAACGGCGCCAGCTCACCGACGACGGCGCACTGCCCTTCTCATTCGCCGTGCACTTCGCGGACGTCGCCACGCGCGGCGGCTTCGACATCGTGCTCGGGAATCCGCCGTGGGTACGCTTGCACCGCGTGCCGCCGCGCGAACGTGAACTGCTCCGCGCCCAGTACCGCGTGTTTCGCGCCGGGGCATGGGAGAGCGGCGCGGCACGCGCGCGCGCCGGGCGCGGATTCGCGGCGCAGGTGGACCTCGCGGCGCTCTTTGTCGAGCGTGCCGTTAGGCTGCTCCGTCCGGGGGCCGTTCTGGCCTTCTTGCTACCCATGAAGCTATGGCAGTCCTTGGCGGGCGGAGGCGTTCGTCGGCTTCTCGTCGAGGAGATGCGGGTGCTGGAGCTCGAGGATCTCACGGACGCACCATCCGCCTTCGACGCGGCGGTGTACCCATCTCTGCTCGTCGCGGAACGATGGAGTGGAGCGCAAGATGACACGCCCGGCGAGATCCTCGCCGCGGCACATCACCGTGGCTGCGGGGCGCTCCGATGGCGAATGCCACGGCGCATGCTTTCGTTCGATGATTCCGCCGGCAGCCCGTGGCTCGTGCTGCCATCCGATGTGCGAGCCGCCTTCGACCGGCTGCGGGCGTCCGGAGTGGCGCTGAGCGACAGCGGTATCGGACGACCGCACCTCGGTGTGAAGTCCGGGTTCAATCTCGCCTTCGTCGTTAGGCTCGATGGCATCCCGGATCGCGTTGCGACGGTCGTTGCCGCGAACGGTCGCCGTGGACTCGTCGAGTATTCACTCCTGCGGCCGGCGCTTCGCGGCGAGGACATCGATCGCTGGCAGTTCGCCAAACCTCACGAGCACGTCGTCTGGACGCACGCCGCCAGCGGCGCCGCGCTCGACCGACTGCCTCCGCACGCGGCGCGCTGGCTCACGCCATGGCGGAGACAACTGGCTGCGCGCGCCGACGCACGCGACGCGCGCTGGTGGTCGCTCTTTCGAGTTGATGGTGCTCGGCAGGATCGCTCGCGCGTCGTCTGGGCCGATCTCGGCCGCGGGCCTCGTGCAACCGTACTTCCGGCGAACGACTGCTCCGTCCCGCTCAACAGCTGTTACGTCGCCATTTGTCAGGACGACACAGACGCGCTCACCCTCACTGCGATTCTGAATTCGCCGCTGGCTGAAGCTTGGCTAGCGGCACTCGCCGAGCCTGCGCGTGGCGGATATCGGCGATTTCTTGGCTGGACCATGGCGCTCCTCCCGCTTCCCCTCGACTGGAAGCACGCTCGAGCCGCGCTTGCCCCGATCGCAGAGCGTGCGATGCACGGCGAAGAGCACACGGCGATTCGGGATGAGCTGTCGCACCAGACGCTGGCAGCCTATCGAGTGAGACACGACGACATGGCGCCGCTGCTCAGCTGGTTTGCCGGATGATTGGCGATCCGTCGTGCGATCTCGATTACGAGGCTGCGCTCGCGCGCGCTCGCGCGCTCATCGCCCGAGAGGTGCTCGACTCATGCGCGGCTCGCTCGACCGTTGGCGAAGTAACACTTCACACACACCAGCGCGAAGCCATCGGACGCGTGCGCGCACTCCTGCGGACGGCAGGTGGTGCGTTGCTCGCCGATTCGACGGGGCTTGGCAAGACTTACGTTGCACTAGCGGTCGCGCTCGATTTTGAGCGAGTACTGATCGTTGCGCCAGCGGCTCTGACCGATAGCTGGCGGGCGGCCATGTCCCGGGCCCGCGTTACAGCGCGATTCGTCTCGCTCGAGCGGTTGAGTCGTACGAGCCGACCCGCTTTCGACAGTCCTCAGCTGCTGATCGTAGACGAGGCGCACCATCTGAGGAATTCACGAACGAAATGCTACGACGTTGTCGCGTCGCTCTGCGTTGGTGCTTCCGTGCTCTTGCTCACCGCGACGCCGCTTCAGAATCGTCGAGCCGATCTCGTCGCGCAGCTTGCACTTTTTCTTGGTGACGCCGCATTTGCGGCCACCGACGCCGAGCTGTCGCGGTTCATCGTGCGACGCCGTGCCGACGAGCATGTGCTGCGGCTGCCCGCGGTCTCGGGGCCGCGGTGGATCGAGCTGCCAACGGCCGATGACGTTCTCGACGACCTGCTCGCACTGCCGCCACCGATCGCGGGCGCTGACGAAGGTACGGCAGGCGCGCTCGTAGCGTATTCGCTGATTCGGCAATGGTCCTCGAGCCGCGCTGCTCTCGTCGCGGCGCTGCGGCGGCGCATTGCGCGCGCCGTCGCGCTCGTCTCGTCGCTCGAAGCGGGCATCTGGCCAACCCGGCAGCAACTTGCCGCGTGGTCGTACGCAGACCAGACCGTGCAACTCGCGTTCGTCGAGCTGTTGGCGCCGTTAGGCACGAGGCAGTCGGATCCATCGGCGATGCTCGTGGCCGTGCGCACTCATCTGGATGGCCTGCGGGCACTGATGGCGCGGCTTCGTGACATCGCGGACCCCGATCCCGTACGCGCGGCCGCGCTCATCGAGATCTGTCGGGCGCATCCGAACGCTCGCGTCATTGCGTTCACCCAGTATGCGGAAACGGTCACCGCGCTGTCGCGTTTACTCATGCCGCGCCACGCCGGAGTCGCCGCGCTCACCGCCGCCGGTGGTCGCGTGGCGGGTGGGCGGATTTCGCGCGGCGAGATCCTGGCCCAGTTTGCGCCGTGCACCGGTCGTTCAAGGGTGGGCGCCGCCGAGCAGATCACGCTCCTCGTGGCCACTGATGTCCTGAGTGAGGGACCCGATCTCCAGCGTGGATCGGTCGTCGTGCATCTCGATCTACCTTGGAATCCCGCGCGGCTCGAGCAACGCGTTGGCCGCGTACGCCGCCTGGGCTCAGAGCACGAAACAGTTTTCGTATATGCTCTGGCGCCGCCGAGCGAGTCGGAGCGTCTACTCCGCGTTGTCGAGCGGCTGCACGCGAAGCTTGGCATTGCTGGAAGACTTGTCGGAGTGGAATCAACCGTGATTCCAGGCTTGGCATCGGACGATCCCACCGCACCTCCCGAGCTCGCGAGCGAAGTGCATACGCTGCTCGAATCGTGGCGCGATCCTGGGCCGCATGAAACGCGAGAGACGCCGGCGCACGCCGCGGCCAGCGCACCTAACGAGGGATTCATCGCACTGGTGGCTGACGGCACCGATCGATTGCTCGTCGCCGCGCTCGACGGCAACGCGTTGTCGTGCGATCCGGCGACAGTTGGCCGCGCTCTCGTCATGTGTCGCCGAGCGGCGAGCACAGTGGATACGACCGAGCTCGCGCCCGTGGTAAGCGCGATTCGAAGCTGGTGGATCGATCGATCGACTCGAAGCAGTGTCGGCTTGTACAGCGCCGCCGGCGCGCAACTCCGCGCACGCGTCGCTGCGAGAATCACCGCCCTGCTCTCGGCGACGCCGCGCCACGAACGAGCGTCGCTGGGTCCCCTCGCTTCACGCGCGCAGCTGGCGCTCCGTGTCCCGTTAGGCATCGGCGCCGAACGACGGCTGGCCGCGCTGGAGAGCACGGCTCCAGATGCCGAATGGTTGGGTGCGATTGCGAGACTTGTGGAAGGCCGACAGTCGCGGCCAGCCACGATGGAGCCGCGAGTGCTGGCGGCGGTGGTACTGAAAAGGGTAGAGAGTAGAGAGTAGAGGGTAGAGGTAGAGGGTGTTACCCTCTGCACTCTGCCCTCTACCCGCTGCCCGCTACCCTCTACCAGTTCAGCGGAGCGGCGTCGCGGTTAGTCGAATGAGCACGACGCTCGTCTGAGGACCCACACCCACCATCAGGCGTCCGCCCACGAGCGCGTCAGCGGTGTACGACCCGACGCGCTTGCCGTTGATCAGGAGCGCGATGTCCTGGCCACGCACTTCAACCGCGACGTGGTTGGTCGCGCCCACGTCGGTCTGGACCGCGGATACCTCCGAGAGCTTCACCAGTGAATTGCACTGGCGATCGCTGTTCCAGCACAGCTCCACGCCCCGGTCGGCCGACACACTCAGCGAGTAGTACTTCCCCGAGCGATCCTGTCGGCCAAATCCCAGAATGACGGCACCGTGCTTCGTCGACGCGAGTTGAGAGACCTCGAGATCGAGTTGGACGTCTGCTGGCAGATCGAGCGATGGGTACCGCACCATACACATGGCATCGCTCGCGGTGTTTTCCATGCGCACGCCTTCGTTCTCGAATCGCGCACGGCATCGCGGATTCGACCATACGAATCCCTGTGACGTGTTCGACTGTGCAAACTCGTCGTCGATGAGAGGCGGCAGCGGTGGTTTCTCGGCCGGCTTGGCGGTCGTACACACGTTGGTCAGTCCACCGACGAGCAGCGTGTCGCTTCCGGCGCCAGTGAGCTGCCGCCGAATGCTGTCGTCCTCCATCGAGAAATTGATGCAGTACGCTCGTGCGTTTCGCAGAATCTGGCGGGACGACACGCCGTGCTGATGCAGGTCGATCACTTCCGCTAGAGAGAGCGCCTTCGCGGCGGTCTGCGCGCGGAGTGGCGTGGCGGCGAGAAGGAGGGCCATCACGACGGACATCGCGCGATGCCACGCCACTCGTAGTGGTGACGTCAGGTATGCCGTCATTGGCACGCCCTCGCTTCCTCGCCGCGACGTTTTCGCATGTCGTTCTCCGCCGTGCAGGCCTGCAGCGCACGAGAGTCCGCTTGCTCGATCTCACGCCGCAAGCTCTTGATTGATTGCGAATCAGGGAATTTCGCCGCAGTGCTGTCCAGCTGTGCGATCGCTCCGCGGAAAGTGTGCCGCGCCACCAGATAGTCCCCTTGATCCGCCTGGTCCTGACCATTCGTTAGGCGCGTGCGCGGATCGACGAGCAATTCAGGCGGTACGATCTTGAGGTCCGCCGCGCTCCCCGCCACCGCAATCTTCAGATTCGGGAGACGACCCGAAGGCAATACGCCAGCCAGCGGCTCCGATGAGCGCGCCGGAGCAGATGTGACGCTGCGGTCCGCGCCGTTCGATCTCTTCGCGGCCGATGCTGGCGAATCAACAGCGGGATCAGTGGCCGGCGATCGTGACGCGCTCTGAAGAACGGCGCCTCCCGCAACCGACTCGTGCGCAGGTACGACCGCGCCAGCAGCCGACGTTCCCGGCGTGCGCTGCTGCGGAGCCGCTGATGTACCACCCGGTGCCCTCACTCCGCTAGCCCGGCCACTTCGCGCGAGGAGAATCATCGAGCTTCCGATTGCAAGCACCAGGAAGGCCGCCGCCGCGAGGCTGTAGCGCCGGCGCCGATTTGGCGTTGCATACGGCTCACTGAATTCCTCAGACGCGATCTCAACCTGACGACTCAGTTCGAAGCGCGGAGTCTCTGCCGCCACCGGTAGTGCGCTTTCCACTTTGGGTACGATCGGCGCATAGGTGGGCGCTTGAATGACAGGGGGTACAGGCTCCTGCGTGAGAGTCGGGCGCGGCGGCTCCGCAACGGGTGCCGTTAGCCGCGACAGTGCCTCGATCTCATCTTCCTCCTGCGCTTGCTGACCGAACGTCGGGTTACCGCCGAATCGCGACGCGGCGTTCTTCAGTTTGCGGAACAACTTCGTCGAACTGCTTTCCTCGGCAGGAACGACGATGCCGCCAGGGGCCAACCGCAACGGGATGCCGCCGTCGTATTCTGCACCAATTCCAGCATCGAGCTTCGCAAGCAGGTCCGGGGCTGGTGCCGGAGCAGTGTACGCTGGCCGAGCCGGTGTCGGTCGACCATCCACCAGCGCGCCCTCGAGCTGGCGGCGAAGCTCCGATACCGCATGCGGCCGCTGTTGCGGCAGCAATGCCATGCCGCGCATAACGACGCCCGCAAGCCCCGGGGCCAATCCCGGCACCGACATCAAGGGCGAGGCCACCGCTTGTCCGGCTGCGCGCTCCAGAGCGGAAGGTGGGGTTATTCCGGTGAGCAAAGAATAAAACACGGCCGCCGCGGCATATACGTCGGTCCAGGGACCGATGTCTTTCGTGCCGTATTGCTCGAACGCGGCGAATCCCGGTGCGAGGTCGGTTGCATGAACTGGGAGGTGTCGGCGGGCGCTGAACTCGAGAAGAATGGCGGCGCCGGTCTGGCTCACATGCACCGTTCGCGGCGACAGATCGCGGTGAATGATGCTCTCGGCGTGAAGCAGCTCGAGCGCCGACAGCAGCTGCTGAATGATTCGCGATGCGTCCGCGGGCACGACCCTACCCTGCGAGGACTGTACAAACTCCGCCAGCGATTGCGTTTCGTGACGGTCCATGACGAGGTAGACCGTCTGATGCGCGTCGACCACCGCGCGCACGCGCACGAGGTTCGGGTGCGTGATTTCGGCGAGAACGGCACCTTCGAGTGCGAACCGGTGCAGAGCCCGAAGAAAATCACGCTCGCAATCGGGCGAGTGCGGGCGAACCGATACGCCGTCCGCCTCGCGCGAAACGAGGCTCCGCGGGAAGAATTCCTTTATGACGACGACGTCGCCATTCAGCAGATCTTCGGCCTGATAGCTGAATGCAAATGGGCTCGTTCCGCGAGCCGTTCGAACCACGCGATAGCGGTCAGCGAGGAGGGCTCCAGCGCGGAGCGCCTGCGCGGGATTCGATTCCTGAGCGTCGACGGGCACACCAACTCCGGTGGCGAGTTGCCGCCCGTGATTGCTCAACGCATGCCCATGTAACGAGACCCGAGACCCCACAGGGCCTGGATGGGCAATTCACTCAGTTACAACAACCTAAGTCGGTTGTGTGGCTGCATCCCGAAAGCGCTTCGCTCGCTGCCGGGCGCATAATGAGTCTCTGGAGCAGCACTATCGCACCACACGATGTTGCGTCGGCGCGACAAGTCGTAAACATCCTTAGTCAGGGTAGAAGTCCAGATTCCGGGGCGGCTCGGCTCCCTCGAGATGGCGATGCTAGGTAGAACGAAGCGCCGTAGCTTCGCCCGTTCTCATCATGCTGAGGGTTTCGTCAGAAGGTCCTCGAGGCAGCAGCAGAACGAACTTCGCCCCCGTCGCCGTGTTCTCGAGCACTAGCTCGCCCCTCATGCCGCGGGCGAGATCGCGGCTGATGGCCAAGCCGAGTCCAAGACCCTCCTGGGGCTGCGTCAGAGACCGGTCGAGTTGGACGAACGGCTCGAACACCTGCTCCTGCCGAGACTCGGGTATGCCCGGCCCGGTGTCCTGAACTGAAACCGCGACTCGGGAGTCGGCAGTGGCGATTGCCGAGAGTGTGATGCGACCGCCGGCGGGCGTGAATCGAATCGCGTTCGAGAGCAGGTTCAGAACCACCTGCCGGAGCTTCTCACGATCAGCGATCACCGTTAGATCCCGCTCCGACGGTGCGTACTCCAACGTCAGCGACTTTGCTGCTGCCTGCGGCGAAACGAGGGCATCGAGATCGGCAAGAAATGGATCGATGCGAATCGGGACCATCGCATAAGTCACCTGACCACGCTCGATGCGATTCAGATCGAGCACGCCACTGATGAGCCCAAGCAGGTGCTGCCCAC
>DATEGN010000041.1:0-3296 GCA_035280125.1 Gemmatimonadaceae bacterium
CGAGCTGGGAATCCGCGCTGCACTCGGCGCCAGCCGCTCACGTCTGCTGCGACAATTGCTCACGGAAAGCGTGATCGTCTCGCTGGTCGGCGGCGCGATCGGCCTCGTCATCGCCTACGGCGGCGTGAGATTACTCCTCGCCGCCGCACCGCCTGATCTCCTGCCGCGGACGAAAGAAATTCACGTCGACCTCGTCGTGCTCTTCGGCGCCTTCGCGATGTGCGTGTTGACCGGCCTCGTCTCCGGCGCCGCGCCCGCGATCACTGCCTCACGACGCGACGTTCGCGACGCGTTGAGCGAAACGGGCCGCATGACGACGCGAATCCCGTTGCACGCCGTGTTCGTCACCGCCGAGACCGCGCTCGCGCTGATACTATTGATTGGCGCCGGCCTGCTCACGCGAAGCTTCGAGCGCCTTCGCGCGGTAGACCTCGGCTTCGTGCCCGACAACATCGTCACCGTCACCCTCGACTTCCCCGAGACGCGTTACAAGACGGTCGCACTGCTGCACGACGTCGAGCGTCGCTTATCGGAGCGAGTGGCTGCAATCGACGGAGTTCGACAATCAGCCGAGGTGAACTGGATCCCGCTCTCGCCGACGACGATCATGGGCGACTTCTCGCTCGACGACGGTCGCTCGCTTCCACCCGGCTATATGGTGCTCAAGCCGTGCATCACCGAGAGCTACTTCACGACGATGGGAATTGCTATTCGCCAGGGACGTGGCTTCTTGCCAACCGACGGTCCCACCACCGAGCGCGTTGCAATCATCACTCGAGGCGTCGCCAAGCGTCTCTGGCCGAACGCCAATCCACTCGGTAAGCGCTTAACGATGGAAGACAAGCCGACGCCAGCCGACTGGATGACGATCGTCGGCGTCGTCGATGACGTCGTGCAGGATGGACTCGCCCAGCCGCGCGCGGAGGCGATCTACCAGCTGCTGCCGCAGGTCGACAAGAGTTTTTTCATCAATCACATCAACCTCGTCGTCCGCACCGACGCTGAGCACAGCGCACGCGTCGCGCAGGCACTGCGTGTCGCCGTGCGCGAGATCGACCCCGAGCAGCCGATCGAGTCGGTGATGACGATGACCTCACGCATTAGTGATGTCGTCGCCGAGCCGCGTTTCCGTACCCTGTTGCTCAGCATCTTCTCGCTGATGGCTCTGTCGCTCGCTGCGATCGGTATCTACGGCGTTCTCGCCTACGGCGTCACCGCGCGCACGCGCGAGCTGGGGATCCGCATCGCCCTCGGCTCGACCGCGTCTGGCATCGTTCGCCTCGTGCTCGTCGGTAGTGCGCTGCTCGTGATTCCCGGACTGCTCATCGGCCTCGCGACATCCCTCGCGGCGACACGAGTGCTAAGGACGTTTCTATTTCAAGTGCAGCCGAGCGATCCGCTCACTTTTCTCGGTGCCACAGTGCTTTTGTTGGTCGTTGGATTATGTGCGGCCTACGTACCATCGCGACGCGCGGCACGGATCGATCCGCTCATCACGATGAAATGACTATTCCGAGCGCAGCGAGGAATCTGCACGTAGCGATCTCAGACCGGCGGCATCACTGCTTCGTGAAAGGCCGCGATCGCACTCCACACCCCAAGACCGATCCCATTCGCCATCTGATCCAGTCCCACCATATTGTGCGCGAGGAAGACGAGCACGGAGCCGTCGGTAGGATCCGCTTGCCACCAACCACCGAACGCTCCCGGCCAGCCGATCGTGCCGACGCCTCCGCGACATTGCAACACATCGGCATGCTCCGGCTCCATGACGACCGCTACGCCCATCCCGTAGCCATGTCCCTTCGCGAAAACGGGACGTCCGAACATGCGAGTCGTGGCGCGCTGTTCAGGCGTCAGCTGATTCGACACCATCAGCGCACGGGTCTGCGAACGCAGAACCGGGGACGGATCAGCGATCAATGAGCGGGCGAACGCGAGATAATCGTCCAGTGTCGACCAGAGGCCACCGCTGCCCGACTCGAACGTCATGTCGTCCGGACGGTGCTCCAGCGCCTGACGACCCGGCGTTTCCGTGAGCGCAGCCAGGCGGCCTTCAATTCGAAACCGCACAGCTCCGCACAACGATGGCGCTTCTCTCGCGGGACTGTAAAGAAACTATCACGCATCCCGAGTGGCCCAAAGACTCGTCGAGCCATCACCGCGCCTAACGAAGCGCCTTCGATACGCGCGATGAGGAAGCCGAGCAGGTCGCTCGAGTGACCGTAGTGAAAGCCGGCGCCGGGTTGATCGATCAGCGGCAACGTCGCCACGCGCGCAATCCACTCGTCAGGCGTGAGCGGGCTGTCGATCTCGGGACCGAGGGTCTCCACGTGAGCGTGGCGGATAGGTCCTCGATGGAAGTCGCCATACGTCAGGCCGGAAGGATGCGTCAGCAGATCGCGGAACGTGATCGGACGCGTCGCCTCGTCCGTCTGATCGAGTGGACCATTCGGATCGCGCAACACGCGCATGCGCGCTAACTCGGGCGCGTATTCGGTAATCGGTTCGTCGAGTTCGAAACGCCCATCGTCGAGCAGCGCCAACGCGGCGACGCTCGTGACAGGCTTCGTCAGCGAGGCGATGCGGAAGATCGTGTCGCGCTCGACGGGCGCGCCCGAGCGGAGGTCGCGACGCCCAACGGTCGCAATCTGCTGGATCGCTCCGTCTCGCCACACCAGCGCCGCGGCGCCAGCAAGCTGGCCGGCCTCGATCTCAGGCCGGAGCGCGCTCTCGATTGCGGTCGTCGTCGACATAGGTGTTTGATCTGGAAGACACGTCCTTGCGCGTAAGAACGCATTTGGGGCTCAGTTTCGGCCTTATACGCCGCAAGTTCCCCGTGGCGGTTGAGGTCACGCCGCTGCCATCTCGACCCATTGAGCAAAGAAAAACAAGTACGCGAATGACGCCAATCTTGAGCGAATCGTTCATGGGTCCTCCAGGCCTCCTCGCTCCAAGACTTCATTTTTGTGGTCGGCAACGAAGCTTCCCGAGGCCGTTCACTACTTCGCCTTTGCTCTGCCTATGCGATCGCGATCATGAAGTCGCGCTACAACAGGCCGTGTCGCTTCCGCCGTTCCCAGAGACTCTTTCGCGAGATACCCAATGACTCCGCCGCCCTCTGAATATCGCCTTCGAGATGCGCGAGGGTCTGGCGGATGTACTCCTTTTCTACCTCCGATAGCGGGAGTCCACGTGAGATGGAAACGGCGTTAGGTGAATGCCCATTGCCATTGCTTCGCGGCGCATCGACGGACGTCAAAGGAGGCAGGTGCTCGGTCAACAACGACTCAGCG
>DATEGN010000042.1:0-13245 GCA_035280125.1 Gemmatimonadaceae bacterium
GAATCGGCGCTCTCCCAAACGGAGGAGATCCTCCGTCAGACGAAGGTCGCCAAGCAAGTCGGCAATCAGGCCGAGTTCGATCTGCTTCGCGCGCAGGTCACGCGCGACAATCAAGTGCCCGTCGTGCTTCAAGCACGGAACTCGCGCGACGTCGCGTACTATCGGCTTAAGCAGTTGCTCAATTTGCCAATGGATGGCGCGGTTGCGCTCGCGACGCCGCTCGACGACTCGATGGCGACGTCGACGACAGTGCTCGCCGCGGTGAACGCCGGCAGTTCGCGCGCGACCTCACCCGCGTCCGCGACGCTGGCAACAATGGTCGTGGACACGACCGTCAGCGATCGGGCGCCTGTGCGTGAGCTCGAGGAAAGTGTGCGTGCGCAGGAAGGTCTGCTCAAAGCGGCAAAGGGCGAGAGGATGCCATATGTGCAAATCACGTCTGGTTATCAACGACTGTACTTCCCGACGAACCTGATCCTCCAACTGAACGATGCTCGTATCAATTGGACGGTCGGCGTCACCGCATCGTTGCCGATCTTCGACGGCGGGAAGATCAAGGGCGATCAGATGATTGCGCAGGCCAACCTCGCGCAGGCACGCGCGCAGCTGCAGCAAACGCGCGAATTCGCGGCACTCGACGCGCGCGTCGCGCTCAGCGCACTACAGCAGGCGCAAGCAACGTGGCAGGCGAGCGCGGGCACGGCCCAACAAGCTGAACGCGCATACAACATCGACCAGATCCGTTACCGCGAGGGGATCTCGACGCAGACTGACCTCTCGCAGTCGCGCATTCTGCTCGAGCAGGCGCTGGCCAATCGAGCGCAGGCCGCCCGTGATCTAGCGGTCGCGCGAGTGAAGCTCGCGCTCTTGAGGGACCTCCCGCTCCAGACAGCAGGAGCAGGCGCGCAGTCGCAAACCCAATCGGGCAATGCGGTGAATGGCTCAACTCAGACGATGCCTAACGGCACCGGAGCGCAGACGCCCACTCAAACGCAGACACAGGCCGCCGCGAGGGCGAGCGGAGTTTCCGGAGGTATTACGCCATGAGTACGACAAGGGAGGCGAGGTGCGGACGGCGCGAAATCATCGGGGTGATGTTGGCGGCGGCAATCGTCGCCGGCGCCGCGGGTTGCCGCCGCGGCGATGCGAATGCCGAGCCGGCGGCCATTGAGTCCGTCGTCATCGGTCCCGAGAACATTGTCGTCGTTACCGATCAGCAGATTCGAACAGGGCCAGCCTTATCGGGATCGCTGGCACCAGAGCGCGAGGCGACTGTCCGCTCGGAGTTGTCGGCGCCGGTCGTCCAGACGCTGATCGACCAGGGTCAGCGCGTCAACGCTGGCCAGCTCTTGATGCGCCTCGATGACACCGCGATTCGCGATCAGGCATTGTCGGCGCGCTCCGCGGTGACCACGGCGCAGGCGAATTTGACGGTGGCGCAACGTGAAGTGGAGCGAAACGAAACCTTGTTGAAGGCTGGCGCCATCGCCGAGCGCGCCGCAGAACAGTCGCGGGCACAGCTCACGGCGGCACAAGCGCAGCTGGCGACGGCTCAGGCTCAGGCGGCGTCCGCGGAAAAGGCACTGTCGAATACCCGCATCACCGCACCGTTCTCTGGGATCGTGAGCGCACGTTCCGTGAATGCGGGTGACGTCGTGTCGCCCGGCACGGCACTCGTGACGATCGTCGACCCCTCAACGATGCGGCTCGAAGCATCGGTTCCAGCGGAGGCCTTGAGCGCGGTGCGCGTCGGTGCGCCCGTTGATTTCTCGGTCACAGGCTATCCGAATCGGCACTTCACTGGTCACGTCACGCGTGTGAACCCGATCGCTGATCCCGCTACACGACAGGTGCGCATCATCGCCTCGCTGCCTAACACCGGTGGAACGCTTGTCGGCGGCCTGTTCGCCGAAGGGCGCGTGTCCAGTGAGTCGCGGCAGGCTCCAGTCGTGCCGCAGAGCGCCGTCGACGAACGTGGTCTACGACCGAGCGTCATGAAGCTGAAGAACGGTCGGACGGACAAGACCGAGGTGTCTTTGGGGCTTCGCGACGCCGCGACGGAGACGGTCGAAATAACACAGGGTGTTGCGGCAGGGGACACGGTGCTGTTGGGCGCTGCTCGCGGAATCAGCGCGGGTACACCGATTCGTGTCTCGGCGCCGAACGATGTGAAGAAATAGTGCTTGGTGGTTGTTGGTCGTTGGTGCTGGTAAACACCAACGACCGACAGCCTACCGCCAACATACACAAGGCACCGCAATGTTTATTTCAGATTTCGCCATCAAGCGGCCGCTGATCACTGTCGTGTCGATGCTGGCGTTGGTGGTGTTCGGCATCTTCGCGCTGCTCAAGTTGAAGACGGACGAGTTCCCGGACGTGGCGCCGCCGTTCGTGTCCGTCGGCATCGTATATCCTGGCGCGTCTCCCGACATTGTCGAAAAGCAGGTCCTCGATCCTGTCGAGGAGCAGATTCAGGCTATCTCCGGCGTGAAGCAGGTGATGGGCTACGCGTACGACGGCTACGCCATGATCCTCGTCGAATTCCTGTTTGAGAAAGATCTCAACGAAGCGACGCAGGATATTCGAGACGGGATCTCGACCATTCGGTCCGATCTTCCCGTCGAGATGAAGGAGCCGATCATCAAGAAAGAAAATGACACCGATCGGCCGATCGTGTCCTTGGCGCTCTCATCGACGACGCTCACACAGGCGGAGATGACGCGCCTCGTCGACCCTGACATCACGCGTGAGCTTCGTTCGCTGCCGGGCGTGGCCGACGTCCTCGTGTTCGGGAAGCAGGAGCGCGAGCTGACCGTCGAGCTCAAACCGCAGGCGTTGCAAGCCGTCGGCGTAAGTGTTGGTCAAGTCGTGCAAGCGCTGCAGCTCCAGAACCTCGCGTCACCCGTCGGTCACGTCACGGGTTCCCTCGACGAACGCTCGATTCGATTGAGAGGTCGCCTCGAGAATCCCGAGGAGTTCACGCACCTCGTCGTGGCCGAGCGGAACGGCCAGCTGATCCGGCTCGGTCAGGTCGCCGAGATCAAGGACGGTACGATCGAGCCCCGCACGCTCGCCCTCTATAACAGTCGTGAGGCGGTCGGTATCGACGTAAAAAAATCGAAAGGCTATAGCACGACCGACGTCGCCGAACGACTCATCACGCGCGTGAACGAGATCAAGAAGCGACTCCCGGCGGGTACGACGATCGAGGTCGTGAAAAACTCGGGTGTGCGCGTCGATCATGCCGTCACGAACGTTCAAGAAGCGCTCATCGAGGGCGCGATCCTGACGGTGCTCGTGGTCTTTCTGTTCCTCAACTCGTGGCGTTCGACCGTGATCACCGGCCTCGCATTGCCGGTATCCGTTCTCGCCTCGTTCATTGCCGTCTGGGTACTCGGGTTCAAGCTCGAGACGATGTCACTGCTCGGACTTTCGCTCGCGATCGGTATTCTCATCGATGACGCAATCGTCGTCCGCGAGAACATCGTTAGGCACGTGGAGATGGGGAAAGACCACTATACAGCGTCGCGTGAAGGTACCGACGAGATCGGTCTCGCCGTCGCGGCGACGACCTTCTCGATCCTCGCGGTGTTCGTCCCGATTGGCTTCATGCCGGGCATCGGCGGTCAGTGGTTCAAGCCCTTCGCACTGACGATCGCCAGCTCGGTGCTGGTATCGCTCTTCGTGTCCTTCTCGCTCGACCCGATGCTGTCGGCGTACTGGGCGGATCCGCATCGTCCGGAGAGTGAAAAGTGGTGGATCACCAAACAACTCGATCGCTTCAACCACTGGTTCAATCGCCAGGCGCAGAACTACAAGAAGGTCATCGCTTGGGCGCTCGATCACCGCGCCGCAATGATCACGATCGCCAGCGGTGCCTTGATCTCGGCTTTCGTGCTGCCGTCGAAAGGACTCACCGGACTCGCGGGAGCCATCGTCGGCGTGGCGATCGTTGCATATGCGCTCAGCAAACAAGGACTGGAATGGTGGGGACGGACGCTCGTGGCCCTCGGTGGGCTGTCTGTTGGTGTTCTCCTCGTGAGCGTCGCCACGCCGGTACGAACGGTGGGCGTGGGCTTCTTCCCGGAGGACGATCGGGCCGAGATGACGATCGCACTCGAGACGCCCCCGGGCTCGAACCTCGAGTACACACGACTCAAAGCCGAGGAGGCGGCGCAGGTCGCGCGGTCGCATAAAGAAGTTCTCTACACATACACCACGTTAGGCAATAGCTCGACCGGCACGGTGGACGAAGGCAACATCTATATCCGGCTCGTCCCCAAGGACCGACGCTCGATTAGCGCCGAGCAGTTCGCAAACCTGCTGCGCGCCGAAACGAAGCACGTGGCGGGTGTCACGCTGTCAGTGTTCACCAGCGATTTCGGCGGCGGCCGCAAGCAGCTGCAAATGCAACTGCGGGGCAACGATCTCGCCGCGCTCAATCAGGCGGCAGAGATGGTACGTGATGAGGTGCGGAAGGTACCGGGTGCCGTCGACATCGGACTTTCGACGAAGGGTCAGAAGCCGGAGCTCAACGTGGAGTTGAATCGGGGCGTGGCCGGCAGCATGGGGATAACCGTTGGCGACGTCGCGCAGGCGCTCCGCCCTGCATTCGCGGGACTCAAGGCGGGCGATTGGGTCGACCCGAGTGGTCAAACGCGGGACGTCGAAGTGCGCCTTTCACCCGAATCGCGTCGGCGAGCGTCGGACCTCGCGGCGCTCCCGCTCGTCGTTCCCGGTCCGAATGGGCTGCCAAGCACCCTGCCACTGGGTCAAGTGGCGACCATTCGGGAGAGCACGGGCCCAGCGATCATCGACCATCTCGATCGCGAGCTGGTTGTCACCGTCGAGGCGAACACGTCAGGACGCGCCTCGGGCGACGTGTCAGCCGACATCGAGACGCGCATCAAGAAGCTCACGCTTCCGCCCGGGGTTCGGTACACCCTGGGTGGCGAGTCGAAAGACCAGAACGAAGTGTTCGGCCAGATCTTCTTCGCTCTCGGCGTCGCACTGATGCTGATGTATCTCATCCTCGTCGTGCAATTCGGGTCATTCCTCGATCCGGTCGCGATCATGATCTCGCTGCCGCTGTCACTCATCGGAGTGATGGTGTCGCTGGCAATCACGGGAAACACGATCAACATCATGACTCTGATCGGAGTGATGATGCTGATGGGCATCGTCGCGAAGAATGCGATTCTGCTCATCGATTTCGCGAAGTGGGCGCGCGAAAAGGATGGGAAGCCGTTGCGTGAGGCGCTCATCGAGGCAGGCGCGATTCGATTGCGCCCGATCCTGATGACGACGTTTGCCCTGATCGCCGGTATGATTCCGGTGGCGCTCGGTCGTGGCGAGGGCGCGCAGTTCCGTGCCCCGCTGGGTATTGCGGTCATCGGCGGCGTGATCACGTCGACCTTCTTGACGCTGCTCGTTATACCGACTGGCTATGAGATTCTCGACGAGTGGCGCAGGGCATTTGCACGGCTCGCCGGATATCGGCCGCGGCAGATGACAGCCGAGCATCCCGTAGCAGCGATGGGGGACTGATGCCGTGATTCGTGGGTCGTGGATCGTGGGATATAGGTAGAGCTAAGAGTGAGCGGCAGACTCACGAGCCACGATCCACGACCTACGATCCACGACCCACGATCTCCCCTGTACGCGTCAGGCGCGAGGCTGTACGCTTTGAGATGCTCGTCTATCTCAACGGTCGCTACCTCCCTGCCGGCGAAGCAACGATATCAGCCCTCGATCGCGGCTTCATCTTCGGCGACGGCGTATATGAAGTATGGCGGGCGGTGCGCGGCCAGCTGTTCGAAGCCGTTCGTCACCAGCAACGCCTCGAGCGGGGACTAAGCGAACTGAGAATCGCACGGCCGGCCGACGGTTCACTGGAGCGCATCATGGCGATCGGTGAACGACTGTTGAACGAGAATGGCCTGTCCCGCGGCGATGCCACGCTCTATGTCGAGATCACGCGAGGCACGGCGCCACGCACACACTACTTTCCACCGGCGAGCACGACGCCGACGCTGCTCGTGATGACGAGCTCTTTTTCGCCGAGTGCCTCGCGGTTGACCGGTACGTCGGTGATCACCCAACCGGATGTCCGTTGGCTCCGTTGTGATCTAAAGACGGTGCAGTTACTGCCTAACGTATTGGCTCGTCAGGCAGCGACGGAGGCTGGCGCGAGCGAGGCGATCTTTGTTCGCGACGGCGTCATTACCGAGGGCACTCACACCACCGTGTTCGGCGTCGTCGACGGCGTGCTGCGAACGCATCCTGCCAATCACCTGGTTCTACCCGGCGTGACGCGCGACATCGTCATCGAGCTCGCGAGCGAGATCGGCATCGAGCTGCGTGAGCGGGCGATCCGTATCGATGAGCTTGTGCATGCCACCGAGCTTTTTCTCACCGGGACAACGACCGACGTGACGCCTGTGCTCGCGGTGGATGGAGATAAAATCGGCAGTGGCGCACCCGGTCCGATCGCGCGCGACCTACTCTCTCGGCTGATAGAGCGCATGGGCCAAGTCGTCACACCAGACTACTTCACCGCGGTGCGCGGCTGAGGGTGAGGGCAGCGACTTTGCTCTCGACGCTCCTCATCATAATTCCGCGCGCGCACGACTCTCTCACGGCGCTCCAGCGGCTATGGGCATATATCACGCTCGGCGCGACGGGGATCGTGACCGAGGAAGCCGCGCCTCTCGTCGGCGGCCTGATGGCCCACGATGGTCATCTGAGGCTCGTGGCCGTCGGCCTTTGGATCACGGCTGGAACGTGGCTCGCGGACATCATGCTGTACTACCTCGGTCGTTGGCGCGGAGATTGGGTGCGAGAGCGCTGGCCGAAGTTGCGCGAGTTCATGTTGCGGGTATTCAGTCTCGTGCGGCGTCATCCGTGGCGCTGCTCGCTGGCGGTGCGCTATGCGTACGGGCTGCGCCTAACGCTGCCGCTCGCATGTGGCGCGGCGCGGGTACCGTTCTGGGTCTATCTGATCGGGAGTGGCATCAGTGCGCTGACATGGGCGTTTCTGTTCACCTTCCTCGGATGGGGGTTTGGCGAAGCAGCGCTCCGAATTCTCGGTCACGTGCGCCGCTATGAAGTGAAGATCGCGCTCGGGATCATCGTTGCCGTCATCATCGCGTTCTATTTGATGCGCAAGCGGCACGTTGGCGACGAGGTCGTGGACGCGCTCGAGCGGGAGCGCAAGAACAGAAGCATGAGCGCCGACTGACACGCGCTCTGTCAGGAGCGAGCGGCGGCCTCCCGGAGCAGCTCCCATGCACGTCGAACGTGTTTTTCTTCGGTTCTGATGTTGCCGACGGCGAGGCGCAACACGTACCGGCCATCGAGCTTCGTATGGGAAAGGAAGACCTCGCCTCCGGCATTGACCGTGCTGAGAATCCGCGCGTTCAAGTCGCTTAGTACCTCCTCATGAATCCCCGCCGGGGCGTACCGGAAGCAGACGAGCGAGAACGGCACCGGCGCTACCACCTCCCACTCGGGCTTGGCGCGCACCGAGTCGGCAAACTCGCGTGCGAGGGCGCAATGCGCGCGGATGCGCGAGGCGAGACCGGTGGTACCAAAGCCGCGAATCACCATCCAGAGCTTCAGTGCGCGAAAACGCCGACCCAGTTGGACGCCATAGTTCATGAAGTCGACAACGGCTTCGCGCTCCGGTGTAACGAGATACTCATGGACGAGTGAGAAGGCGCGCTCGAGGACATCGGGCTTCGTCGTGAAGAACGCCGAGCAGTCGAACGGCGTGAACAGCCATTTATGCGGGTTCACGACGAGTGAATCGGCGTGCTCGACTCCGGCAAGGATGTCGCGCATCTCCGGCACGATCGCTGCCACACCGCCGTAGGCCCCGTCGACGTGGAGCCAGATCGATTCGCGGCGACAGATCGCGGCGATCTCCGGAACGGGATCGATACTCGTGGTGCTCGTCGTGCCCACCGTAGCGACGCAGGCCAGCGGAAGAAAGCCGCGCGCGTTGTCGTCGGCAATCGCCGCGGCAAGCGCATCGGGTCGCATCCGGAATTCGGCGTCCACGTCGATATGCACCACGTTGTCGAGTCCGATGCCTAACGCGAGTGCTGCCTTGTCGATCGACGAGTGAGCGTGAGACGACGTGTACACGCGGAGACACGGTAAGTCGGAGCGGCCCGCCATGCCGCGCGCGCGAATGTCGAGCTCGGGCTTTGCTTCCCGCGCCGCGGCCAGCGCGAGCATCGACGAGATCGATGCCGTGTCGTTGAGAAAGCCAAACCATCCCCCGGGAAGACCGAGCATCTGACGCAGCCAATCCGTCGCCACCTGTTCCAGCTCCGTTGCGGCAGGCGACGTGCGCCAGAGCATCGCCTTCACGTCGAGCGCGGAGACGAGCAGCTCACCGATGATGCCGGGAACGGATGACGACGTGGCGAAATAGCCGAAGAACCCGGGATGGTTCCAATGAGTGATACCCGGAACGATCTGCGACTCGAAGTCGCGCAGGATGTCGCCTAACGGCTCGGCGTGCTCCGGCGGTGAAGAAGGAAGCAACTCGCGGATCTCGCCAGGTACGGCGCGCGAGAGTACACTCACGCGCTCGGGATGGTCGAGATATTGCGCGATCCACTCGAGCGCGGCGCGGCCTTGTGTCAGTAGCTCCGACGTCGGCAGGTCGCCGATCTCGGATGCCGAGCCGAGCGCCGATTCCGTGGCGGGCATGCGACTCCTTCCTTGCAACTGAGGACTGCGAAATGTAGCGTGCGCCGACCATGGGTAATGACACGACTCTCGAACGGATTGTCGAGACGGCGCTCTACGTAGATGATATGGCGCGAGCGCGGGCATTCTACGTCGATACGCTGGGCTGCGATGTGCTGCTCGAAAGCCAACGATTGCTGGCGGTCAGTGTCGGCGGCCAAAGTGTGCTATTGCTGTTTCAGCGGGGCGCGACTGGCGAGCCGCTTCCAACGCCTGGCGGCGTCGTGCCGCCACACGGCGCTACGGGAATTCAACACATCGCATTTGCGGTGCGCGATGAAGAGGAACTGCAGCGGTGGGCGGCGAGGCTCGGGGAGTATGCCGTAGAGATCGAGAGCCGCGTTCAGTGGGGCCGAGGTGGAAAGAGCTTGTACGTTCGCGACCCCGACGGCCACTCCATCGAGTTCATTACGCCCGGGCTATGGGCGATCTATTAGTCCTCAATTAGCGACCGCCTGGGCCTCGCCCATCATCATCTCCATCTGAACCATTTGAGCGCCAGCCACAGCGTCGCGATCGCCCACACCACCAACAACAAAATCTCCGGACCCACCACGGTCCAGCCTTCGCCGCGGAGCATGCTCGCCCGCAACGCATTGTTCGTCGCCGTGAGCGGAAGCGCCTGTATCAATGGCTGAAAGGCCCTCGGGAAATTCTCCGACGAGAAGAACACTCCCGATAAGACCCACATCGGCATCATCGTGACGTTCATCAGCCCCGACGCGCCCTCGATGGTTTGGGCGCGCGACGCGATCAGAAGGCCAAGTCCGCCGAAGGCGAACACACTCGCGAGAATGATGAGCGAGAGTTGAATCACCGAGCCGCGAACGGGTACCCCGAAGAAAATCGCGGCAAAGCCGAGAAGCACCACGACCTCGGCGACGAGCAACACGATCCGCGAAATCAGATACGCAAGCAGATACTCGACGCGCGACATGGGCGTCGCGACGAGGCGCTTCAGCAGCTTCTTGCGACGCGCGTCGACAATGGTGAAGCCTAGCCCCCAGATGCTGCTCCCCATGATGTTCATCCCGAGGAGGCCCGGAATCACGAAATCGATGTAGCGCGAGCCGCGTTCGCGGACGTGCGTCTCACTCACGCCCACCGTGTTGACGCGGCCGTAACCGTGCTGGATGGCGTTGTCGACGAGTAACCGCGCGTTGCGTGCATCGGGGCGGGTTTCATCGAATTGATACTCCACGGTTCCGTCGGCCCGCGGCACGACGACGAGGGCGACGCGACCGATGCGCAGAGCGGCGCTCGCGCTGTCGGCCGGGAGTAGTTCCACTGCAAGACCGGAATCGGCGCGCGCCGATGTCACAACGCGACTTGCCGCCGCGGATGGACCGACGACCGCGACATGCACGACTTCGGCCGGCCGGTTCCGGAACGCGATACCCAATCCGATCGCAAGGATGATCGGAAACGCGAACGTCCAGAACACCGCCTCCGGCTCGCGCAGGTACTCCTTGAAGCGAACCGACGACAGTTGCACCAGCGACGGCGAGAGCCCGAAGCGTTGCCGTGTCGATGTTTCGATTTCACTCATCGCGCAACTGTCTCCCGGTGAGGTGAACGAACACGTCTTCGAGTGTCGCCGAGTGCGTGCGCAGTTGCGCCAGTTGCAGATCCTGTTTCGTCAGCTCGGCCAACAGTGCCGGCACGCTGCGATGCAGCTCGCTCGAGCGGAGCTCCCAAGCGTTGCCGTTGTTCTCGGCGCCCGAGCGCCGCACGCCGCGTACGCCGTCCATCGCGCGCAGGGTCTCCTCTCTCAGGCCTTCCCCATTCCCGCCATGTACGAGCACGAACTCAACGACATGCTCGGCGCCTAACGACGATATGAGTTCGCGCGGTGTGCCCAGCGCGATCACACGGCCGTGATCAACGATCGCCACGCGATCGCAAAGGCGCTCTGCTTCGTCCATGTAGTGCGTCGTCAGCAGGATCGAACGACCCATCGACTTGAATTCCTCGACCAATTCCCAGATCTGACGCCGCGACTGTGGATCGAGGCCCGTCGTGGGCTCGTCGAGGAACAGCAAGTCAGGGTCGCCGACGATCGCACACGCCAGCGCCAGACGCTGCTTCTGCCCTCCCGACAGCTTGCCCACCCGACCATCGCGTTTTTCGTCGAGCTGCACCAGTCGGATCACGTCATCAACGGGCCGACCACGCTGGTAGAAACTGCGGAACAGCTTCAGCGTTTCCGACACGGTCAGCTTCTCGGCCAGCTGCGTTTCCTGAAGCTGGATGCCGAGTCGTTCCCGGAGCTCACGATCGTCGGTTGCCCATCGACGGCCGAGAATGACGACGTCACCCTCGTCGGGTGTCGTGAGTCCTTCACAGATTTCCACGGTCGTTGTCTTGCCGGCGCCGTTAGGCCCCAACAGCCCGAAGCACTCTCCCGTGGCGATCTCGAGATCGAGGCCGTCGACGGCCACAACGTCGGCGTAGCGCTTGCGAAGTCCGCGCACCGACACCGCAAGATCATTGCTCATGGTGTGACCGGAATGCCTTGGGCATAACGCAACATGTCGAATAGATACTGAACGCCGAAGCCCACATTCTCGATCGAGAGGCGCTCATCGTTGCCGTGGACGCCACGCTGCGCTTCGGTCGTCTCCACCTTGAAGGGATCGAATCCATACGTCACGATGCCCAGTGCGCGGTAGGTTGGTCTGTCTGTGGCGCCAGTGAGCATGGGCGTCGTCACGATGGCGCTTGGGTCGCGATCGTGCGCGGCGCGCTCGATCGCGTGGAAGAACTCTGTCTCGATCGGACTCTCGAGCGCTGGTCTTGGCTCGATCTCCGCGTCGAAGTGCACCGCCGTGTCGCCAACGATCCCCTGAAGCGTCGCGAGAAATTCTTTGGGATCAGCGTCGGGAAGCAATCGAACGTCAATGTCCGCGGTCGCCTCGGCGGGGATCACGTTCGTTTTATTCGAGCCGTGAAGTCCGGTGAGCGAGATCGTGTTGCGCAGGATCGCGTTCCAGTACACATCGCTGAGAATCCAAGTGCGAGCGGCGGGCGTGTTCAATGCGACACGTACGTTGGAGAGCCATTGTTTTTGCTCGCCGGTGTAGCGTCGGGAAATATCGCGGAAATACTTCTCGACACCGGGCGTCACATAGAGCGGTGTTTCGTATCTCGCGATCCGATCGAGCGCCGCGATGAGACGCGGAACGGGGTTTTTGCTCGTTGGCCGCGAACCATGCGAGGGCGTGCCGCGCACGCTGACGTGCTGCCAGAACGTACGTTTCTCGGCGATGCCTACTCCATAGTAAGCCAGCTTCCCGTTCTCGAACTTGTTGTCGCCGCCCTCGGTGATCAGGTATTCGACATCCTTGAGCAGATCGGCGTGACGATTCACGAAGGTCACGGCGCCGATACCGTCGAGCTCCTCGTCCGAGTTGGCGATGAAGACGATATCCCGATTGAGCGGCACGCCGCTCCGCTTGAGCGCAATCATCGCCATCAGGTGAATGATCCCTTCTCCCTTCATGTCGAGCGCTCCGCGACCCCACACGTAGCCGTCCTTGATCGCACCCGAAAACGGATCGGCGCTCCAGTGACGTGTGTCGGCTCGCACGACATCCATATGATGGACGAGCGCGATGGCCTTCTTTGAGCCGTTGCCCTTGAGCCGGGCATAGAGATTCGCGCGTCCAGCGGGCTTCAGTTCCGCGGTGTCGAGGATCTGCGCCGGAATGCCCTCTCGATCGAGAGTGCGCTTCAGGTACAGCGCGGTCTGCAACTCGTTGCCCGGCGGATTGGTCGTGTTGATCCGGAGATACTCGGCGAGTACCTGCACCGTTTCGTCTCGAAGGCGATTCCAATCGATCGGAGCAGGTTGCTGCGCGCTGAGTGGTACGAGTGGCATGAGGGCAATGACGAGAGAAGCGCGGCAAAAAGCGAGGCGCAAACCAGCCATCGAGTCAGCGGGCAGAGAGTGAGTGTGGGAAACAGTTGTTCGATGCGGTGTCCATCATCGTGGCACTAATGGAAAGGACGGCAAGAAAGAACGCAACTCGCCGCAGTAACACATGGGCGGGATCGCTCGCTACGCAGATCGGCGAGCTGTGCTACGTCATGGACGTACGGCCGGACGAATACGTAAGGACATTTTCGGCCTAACGGTAAGTCGCCGTTAGGTGTCCACCCACCACCGTCTCGCACGGAGATCCCCATGTCCAGGCTTTCTCGCGCAGCCGCGATCCCGGCTCTGGTTCCGGACGTGGCTTATGGTCCGGTGAACGCCGCGATCAGGCGGTACACAGCTACGCCGGACGCGGTCGCCTGGTCTCGAGCACAACTATGAGCCCACGGGCAATCTCCAGATCCCCGATGTTGACGGTCCATAAGTCCCGCGATCGACTAGTTCCCTTCCGGCATGAGGCCGAATATCAGGCCCGTGCTGCGGCGGCTGGCGCATCGGCCAATCTGGTGCAGCGCAACCAGGACGCTTTCGGGCATCGCGACTTCGAC
>DATEGN010000043.1:0-3582 GCA_035280125.1 Gemmatimonadaceae bacterium
GGCCTTCGCCGCCGCGGCGGGTGAGGCGTTATTCGGACGAGCCGGAGGAAGCGTCTTCGCCGTTGTCGTCATCGTCGCCATCGCGGGCAGTATTCTCGCGCTGCTGATGGCGCTACCGCGAGTGTATTACGCGATGGCTCGCGACGGCCTCTTTCTGCGTGCTGTCGCCGCGAAGCATCCACGCTTCGGCACGCCGGCCCGCGCGACCGCCATCCAGGCGACCCTCGCGTCTCTACTCGTGTTGTTAGGCACCTTCAATCAAATCGTCTCCTATTTCGTGTTCGTGACGGTGCTGTTTGTCGGGCTCACGGTGGCCTCGCTCTTCGTGCTTCGGCCTCGCCAAGGGACAGCGTCCTATCAGACGCCGTGGTATCCGGTGACGCCCCTGATTTTCCTCTTGCTTGTTGCAGGCCTGCTCATACTGTTAGCCGGTCACAATCCGCTGCAGGCCGGACTCGGCGTCGCGACGGTGGCGCTCGGTGCCCCGGTGTACTATTTCGGCGTTCGCCGCCGCTTCACCCGTGAAGGAGCGACGTTACCATATGACGTGGATACGGACTATTCCGCAGTCGGAAGCGGATGAGAAGTTGTGTAAGGCGCTGGAAGCACAGCGTGCTCTCTATCCGAAGGAATACGCAACGCCCGTCCAACCGACCGTCGATGGCTCCGCGGGTATCGTCGCCTCGCACAGCCTGATCCCGGACGCGCTCTATCACGCGTTCTCCACCTTCGGCGTGCTGATGTCTCCCGAGTTGCCGTTGTCGCGCCGGCAGCACGAGATGATCACGACGATGGTGTCCGTCACCAATCGGTGCCGGTATTGAATTACCTCGCACGCAGAGTTTCTGCGTCGGGTGACGTTGGACAATGCATTGGTCGAGGCGCTCGAGGAGGACTATACGCGGGCACCGATCGACGAACGCGATCGCGTCATGCTGGACTACGTCGTTCAGCTCACCCGCGATGCCACGCGTATCGATCCATCGTACCACGAGCGTCTGCGCGCCGCGGGCTTCGACGATCGCGGGATTCTTCAGATTACGCTCATCGCTTCATGGTTCAACTACATCAATCGAGTGGCGGACGCGTTAGGCGTCGGGCGCGATTGAGGGGCTAGGGCTCGTCGAGCGCCGTTGAGAACGCCAGGGCAGTGACCATAGTCAACTCGAACGGAGCTGCGGCCGTCGTAACCGGCCACTCGCGCGGAATTGGCGAGGCCGTCGCCGAGCATTTGCTTGCGCGTGGCGCACGTGTGCTCGGCGTCTCACGACACACCAACTCCCCGCTCGCCGAACGGTTTCCCGACACGCTCGAAGAAGTCATCCTCGACATGGCCGACGACACTGCGCTCGGACGTTGGCTTGGCGGCGAGTCTCTCCAGCGGTTCTTCGCGAAGGTCGAGACACCGCTCCTCGTGAACAATGCGGGCGTTCTTCAACCGATTGGGCCGTTGGAGACGCAGGACGTCGAAAAGGTCGCACGGGCCGTGTCGGTGAACCTGAGTGCCGCGCTCGTGCTCTCGGCCGCCTTTGTACAGATCACAGCCGACGCCCGCGAACGACGCATCCTGCACGTCTCGAGTGGCGCGGCACGGAAGGCCTACGCCGGCTGGAGCATCTACTGCGCGACGAAAGCTGGGCTCGATCACCATGCTCGCTGCGTCGGGCTCGACCGCACGCCGGGGTTGTTGATCTCGAGCGTCGCGCCCGGTGTCGTCGACACGGAGATGCAAGCGGAGATTCGAGCGAGTACCGACGAGCGCTTCCCCGATCGGCCACGCTTCGTTGCGCTGCATCGCGACAAGGCGCTGCCCAGCCCCGATCGCACCGGCGCACGACTCGTTGAGTATCTGCTATCGGATATCTTCGGCACCGATCCCGTGTTCGATCTCAAGGACTTCAACTCCTGATGGACGGCCGTGTGGCACTACCGCGAATGAATCGGAAAGCGTGGCGCAGGTCGGCGGCTGCTGTCCTCCTCGGGATCGCCGGCGCCTTTGCGTGCCGGTCCAAACCCGCGCCTGTCGAAGAGGTGTACTCGACACGCATGCTCGGCGCGAGCTACCTGCAACGCAATCAGCTGCCGCAAGCCGAAAGCACCTTCAAGAGGCTCATCGAACTCGCGCCGGATGATCCGCTCGGCTACGCCAACCTTGGCCTCACGTACCTCCAGTCTGGCCGATACGACGAGGCGGAGAAGCAACTCCGTCGCGCACGCGAGCTCGATCCCGGGAGCGCCGATATTGGTCTCATGCAGGCGAAGCTCGCGCTCCTGGAGGGGAAGCCCGCCGACGCCCGCGCCATTCTCGAGAAGCTCCAACGCGACTCCTCCAACAACGCACGCGTGCTGTATGCATTCGCCGAATTGGATGCGCAGCGCTCCGACAGCGCGGCGCTGGCGCGACGCGCAAAGGCGTTGCAGAACGTCCTCGCCGTCGCCCCGGC
Organism: Gemmatimonadaceae bacterium; assembly: GCA_035280125.1. Classification (GTDB taxonomy): domain Bacteria; phylum Gemmatimonadota; class Gemmatimonadetes; order Gemmatimonadales; family Gemmatimonadaceae; genus AG2. The sequence continues at coordinate 2,445 of DATEGN010000043.1, forward strand.
CAACCTCGCGGCGCGGCTCGCGCTGGTCGACGTGCACGTCCAGCGCAACGAGGCAGATAGTGCCGTTAGGCAGCTCGAGGAGATTCGCCGCATACCGCCCGAGCCGCCGGCGGAAGCGCGCGTCTACCTCGACAGCACCCTCCGGCTGCTTCGGGCGCAGAAAGTCGCCGATGCACGCGGGCCACTGAGCCGCCTGACGAGCGTGATGGAGACGACGAAGCCCTATCAGGCCTCTCGAGAAGACGTGAGATGGGCGGATGGGCCCGTACCCGGCCGTCCGGTATTGACGTTCAAGCCAGCCGACTTGATAACCCTTCGTGGCATTCGCACGCGCGCGACGATCGACTCGGTGCAGTTCACCGACGTTACGGACATCTCTGGTCTCCTCGAGACCGAGCGGCATGACAATCCCAACATCGACGCTCCGGCGGCAGCCGGCGCTCCCGTGGCGCTCGCAATGGGCGACATCGATGGTGACGGGACCGACGATCTCTTTGTCTCCGTCTGGTCGCCCGAGCAACGGAAATCAGTGATTCATCTCTTTCGCGTTCGCGGCGGATTTGTCCGCGAGGCCACGGCAAACTCGGGCATCTCGCTGCCCGACGGAGCGACCTTCGCGACGTTCGCCGATTACGACAATGATGGATGGTTGGACCTGTTCGCAATCGATGGCGGCGGCCGCGGCCATCTGTTCCGCAATCGTGGGAACGGCACGTTCGAGGACGTGACGTCAAAAGCTGGTATCGGCGATGTGCACCGTGCGCGCAAAGGAGTCTTTGTCGATCTCGATCACGATGGCGATCTCGATCTCCTCCTGATTGGCAATGGCCAGCGCACGGTCTATCGGAACAATCTCGACGGCACGTTCACCGATGCGACGGCGGCGTTCGGTCTCGCGGGAGCCGGCGACGCGCGTGATGTGGAGTTTGGCGACTTCGATGGCGACGGCCGCATCGATGTCATCATCGCCGAGGCGAATGGTAGCAACGCCCTGCTGCACAACGGCGGTGCGCAGCATTTCAGCGACGTGACCGCGGGCAGCGGCCTGACGAGCTCGGGTTCGGGCGCGGTGGCGGTCGGCGATTACAACAACGATGGGTACCTCGATCTGTTCTTTCCGGCGGCGAACGGCGGCGAC
>DATEGN010000044.1:0-2871 GCA_035280125.1 Gemmatimonadaceae bacterium
CGAGCTGGATGAGCCCTGTGCCGACGATGTTGCGAACACCTTCCGCGTCGCTCATGACGCGGGAAATCAGGATGCCCGTCTTGGTGGAATCGAAATAAGAGACGGGCAGCCGCATCACGTGTTCCTGGACGCGCTTCCGCATCTCGGTGATTGCTCGCTGCGCGGCGATGCTCACGACCTGCGAGTTGGCGAATCCAGTCGCCGCCTGAACGAACGTCGCGAGCGCCGCGGCGCCGGCGAGAGGCATGAGTAGCGCTGCATGCCCTTTTCCAATGACGTCGTCGATCAGGAACTTGGACGTCCACGGAAGGACGAGCCCGGCGACGCGATTGATCAGCATGAGGGCCATGCCAATCGCGAGTGAGCCGCGGTGCTCGCGAATCAGTTCGCGAGTCTCGGCCCAGGCGCGGGCAGTGTCAATTTTCTTTTTCTTGGAAGCGGCTATGGCAGCAGCGGGCGCGGTCATCCGGCGAGGCTATTTGGGGTGAGCCGCAATATACGCGGCTGAACACCCGCTCGCCCGGAGTGTCATCCCTCGTCGCTGCGCTCGTCGGGATGACAAATAGGCTGACTATTGCCCGATCGAGACCGTTATTGCCCCCGAGGGATACTGCCCATATTCGGTCTTGCGAGCCGCAATTCCTGCATTCAGCCGGAAGAAGGCCAGCTCCAGCCCCGCTCCAGCCGAGGCCACATATCCGCCACTGATCATCGATAAGCCGGCACGAATCGGCAGGAACGGGATCAGCCGGAGCTCAGCTCCCGCGCCGACGTGCGTTCGTTCGGCGAGGTGCATTCCGTCACCGAGGTTTTGGCGTACATCGGCCATCGCGGTGAGGAAGGGCAGCACCTGCATCGAGGCACCCACGTTGAGCGATGGCGTGAAGCGCATCGCGTCTACCTCCACCGCCATTGCATCCGCGCGGGCGCGCAGCGAATCGGGGACCGAGGCCATCGAGATGGCGTCGAAGCTCGTTGTCCGCGTCGCGGCGCCACTGAAGACCGCGCCGCCCGGGCGGAAATACATGTCGTTCACGTTCCATTTGAACGTGTTGAGCAGATTTTGAATCGTCGCTCCGGCGGCGAAGGGCCCGAACTCCCAGGCGGCACCGACGTCGAGACCCACGCCGTGACCGCGTTGCGGCATTCCGCTGAACGCCGTATCCGATTGGATGATCGGAAACTGCACGTTTACGCCGAGCGGATTCGCAACCAGCCGTGAGCCGGCGTCCTCGCCAAGCAACAGAGCATTGCCGACGACATACTTCACTGTCGCGCCAATCGCGAAATGCTGCGTCAGTGGGCCCAGGTCGATGTCGATCGACTGACCGAAGCTCGCCGCCGCGGTCGTCGTCACCACGGCCTCGGTGCGCGAGCCCTTGAAGTTCATGTCGCGAGGCGTGCCGGTAAGTCCGGCGTTTCCGTAGAACAGTGTTTCAACCGCATCCGCGCTCAGCTTGCCGCGTTCGTACGCGTTCGTCGACAGCTGGAACGCGAACGGGCCAATGCTCATCGCGAATGAGCCCGCGCCCTCCGCGTCGAGCTTTTGACCACCCTGTGCTTGAACGCGCGAGACCCAGCTCGCGAGCACGTTACTCGGAATCGTCACGCCACCGTATTTCGCGAAGTCGCTCATCGAGATCGGATCCATCCCGGCCGAGCCGCGCCCGGCAAAGCTGAACGACACCAATGGATTCTCAGGCATGCCGAGTCCGGCCGGATTCCAGTTCACGGCGTTGTAGCCGCGGGCCAGCGCGGTGAAATTGTCACCTAACGCGAGCGACGCCGCGCTGGCACTGACCAGCTGGGCGGAAGCGTGAGGTGCCAGTATCGCCGCGGCCAGTGATACGACGAGCGCCGGCCGTGTGATCGCAACGTGATAGCGTGTCATGGCTCAGTTCTCCGTCGTGCTCAGGGTGATCTGGAAGGTGCTCGTGACGCGCAGGGCCTGTGTGGGCGTCAACGTCACTGATCCCGATGGCGAGTTGACGCTTCCCGAGACCGTGAGGTTCGCGGTGTGCCCGAGCAACGATCTCAGTTCGGCGGCGGTGAGGGGGACGACGGCCGTCTGCGTCGACGCCGTGGTGAGCGGGATCGACTTTACGATCTGTGCGCCACCGGGAACGCTGAATGTGGCCGTGAGCGTTCCTTGAACTCCAAATGGGCTGTCGATATTCAGCTTCAGCGCGCCGCCTTGCACACGATTGACGATCGTTTGATCGCTCACTGAGCTCAGGTCGACCGTGGTCTGAGCGGCATTGATGGTCTGATTGCTGATCTGCACCTGCGCTTGACTGAGCGCGATCGTCCCGGGCTGGATGGCGACTGAGAAGCTCTGGCTCGTGTTGATCGTGACGGGGTCGCCTTGCGGCGAGTTGAGCGTCAAGTAAACTTCGACCGGCTTGCTGCTCGTGATCGAGAGCAGTGCATTGCCGACGACGAGCGGGAGCTGACGCTGAAGTGTCGCGCCGTTCTTGCCGACGGCGACCGTGGAACCATCGACCGAGTCGAGTGCGACGAGCGTCGACCCGTTCACGACCTTGATCACGAAATAGCCGTACGGCGCTCCAGCCGCGTTGGGCCGAATCGGATCGAAGGAGAAGTTATTGGTGATCGTGTACGTGAAACCGCCGCTCACGATTGTCGCGGCCACGAGATCGGTCGGAAGCGTCACCGGCGTCGAGTCGCTGATCGTGAACGCTGGCTTTGGCACCGTCGTGCCGTTCGCCGCTGCACAGGGGCTGCAGACCTGGCCGAGTGAGCGGCTGATCGGCGCGGGTGCCGCGACGCTCAGTGCGAAAACGGGCTGGCCGCCCGATGTCGAAACCGTGAGCTCGCCCGTCTTGGGCAATAGCTGGCTAACGCTGACTT
>DATEGN010000045.1:0-9107 GCA_035280125.1 Gemmatimonadaceae bacterium
CGCGCGACGTCGTTCACCGGACGATTCGGAGGAGACCTGCGTCCGCGCTGCCTTTGATGAAGCTCTCGGCGTCGTGCGTTGGAATCTGCACGCCCGTTTCCCGGAAGCCGCGTCGCGCTGTGCGACGCATGAAATCCTCCATCGTGTGCGTCGGATCACCCAACGTGTCACGCATCCGCATCACGATCTCTTCCCACGAGCCGGCGAATTTGCTGCCGTCTCGCGCGACAATCTGGTGCGCGGCGTCGACTTCCTCCTTCTGCTCGGCCAAGCCGCTGAGCAACGTGCCGAACAACTCGAGCTGACCGCGCGCGATTTGTGCTTCGCGCGCTGCTTCGTCGGACGCATGCCGAGGATCGAGCTCCATCAGCAGCTCATCGACGTCATCGAGATCGCTCGCCAACTCTGAAAGTCGATCGTCCCAAGGCTTCAACTCGGGATCCTGCTCCGAAACCTTGTAGAGCGTTCGCTTAAGCTCGATCAGCCGCCATATCCCGAGCTCGTCCCAGTGGTCATCCGGCGTTGTTTGCTCGAGATGATACAAGGCCGCCTCGTACTCGCCGCGATCGTACAGGATGTTCGCGAGATAGATGCGCGCTTCGGCATGCTCGTTATCGAGCTGCAATGAACGCCGTAAAGACGCAAGCGCACCGTCATCATCGCCGAGTCGATGCTGCGTATAGCCAACGCACGATACCGCCTCCGCCGATTCAGGCGACTGCTGCACCGCGGTCTCGAAGAACTCTTTTGCTGACTCGAAGAAATCGGAACGCTCGCGGACCGAACCCTCGCGAAAAAGAGCTCGTCCAATCTGGAGCATCAGGTCGATGTCGTCGCCGTAGCCGAGCTCCAGCGTGCGGTAAAAGCAGCGGAGCGCCGCCTCGTCCTGCCCGAGCTTCAACAGTGACTCGCCGAGTCCGGCCAGGCCATCCTCGTGCTCGGGCTCGAGCACCAGTGCATCCTCGAAGCTACGTCGCGCCCAAGCGAACTCTTCACGCGCCAACTGGGCGTACCCCACCCCAATATGCAGTTCTACCGCGTTTGGATAGAGCGCGAGTCCCTCGCGGAGAACACGGAGCGCTTCTTCGTACTGCCCTTCATTGTAAAGCTGATGGGCGCGCTCGTCGTACTCCTCCGAACTCAGGAACGGGGTGGGCATCGTGAGCAAGCCTCCAGCTCTGAGGATGTTCCTTGCCTATAGTACCCGGCGCTTCCGTGAAGTTCAATGGTGTTTCTTGGGCTCGAAATCTCCGCAACAAAACGAACGCAACCTGCTGCATTAGTGGTCGTGCATTGACGAATTTCTCGCTCTCGTCGCTGCGATATCTTATTGCACTGCAAGCGCACACGCGATATCGCCCGCGAGCGCCGCGTTGTTCTCCAACAGAGCAAGATTGACGTCGAGCGACCTTCTGTTAGTCAAACGACTGACAGCCTCCAAGAGAAACGGCGTCATCGCGGGTCCTTCGATCTTCTTTTGTTCGGCATCTATAAGCGCTTCCGCGATCGCACCTTCGAGATCTGTTCGCGGAACCGCAGATGTTGGTGGCGGCGCCTGCACCACTAACACACTCTCGCGATTGCCCAGCGACCAATGATTGCAGGCGATCCGCGCGATTTCGATCGCCGTGTCGCAACGCACACTCAGATGAATTCCAGTCTCCGCGGTAAAAAAGCCCGGGAGCTCACTCGTCCGATATCCGATCACGGGAATGCTGAGGGTTTCCAGTCGCTCCCATGTTGCCGCGAGATCGAGAATCGACTTTGCGCCCGCGCACACAACGATCAGGCGCGATCGCGCAAGCTCTATCAGATCCGCGGACTCGTCGCGCACCTGTGCGTTCTGCGCTTGCTCACGCCGCGAGCGGCGATGGACTCCCCCAATTCCACCGGTGGCAAAGATCTGAATCTTCGCGAGACGCGCGAGCACGAGCGTCGCAGCAACCGTCGTAGCGCCATCCGCGCCTTGCGCCATCGCTGCGCCAAGATCGCGACTGCTGACCTTGCGAACCCCTTCGCGCCGGAGAAAGCGCTGCAAGTCGTCGCCATCGAGTCCGATCGTCGGACGACCCCGGGAGATCGCCGCGATAGCCGGCACCGCACCTTGCCTCACCACAGCGTCAACCATCCGCCGTGCGGCTTCAGCGTTGGCCGGAATCGGGAGACCTTGCGCCAATACCGAGCTCTCCAGCGCGACAATAGGAGCTTGGCGATCGAGTGCTTGGCGGACTGAGGCCGAAAAATCGAGCGTGGTGTCAGGGCGCACGCCATAAGCTAAGGCAGCGCCAAAGCTCTCAGCTCGCTCGAATTGACGTTGGATGGGATGAATTTCCGATGGGCTTTGCGCTCAGGATCAGACGGTCGGGAGCGTTGCCGAAATAGCGTACCGGCCAGCACGTCGTGAGCGTGAGCAGAGGTTCGTTCGCCTTGAACAGTGCTGGCGTGTCTCGGCCCACGACTCGCCTGCCGATAATAACCCATGTATTGATAGACTGACCCGTTTCCGTTCGGATGGTGTCGCCAAGCTGCAACTCATCGAGTCGACTAAAGTGCCGATCTCGATGCGCTGAAATGACGGCGTTTCCAGTCGCCCCAGGCAGCGCGCTGCCCGGCAGATGACCTGGCCCAGCGTTCAGCTCGTCATCCTTTACTCCTTCCACGACGATCTCATCGAGCCGAATGCGCGGAATCCGTAATCTCGCGACTGGTGCGCCTTCGGCGACGTGCCCAACGCCAGATATCGTTTCGGCAACAGCGCTTGCCCGGGCCTGTGCGACGTTCGCTCGAGCTTGCTGCTCCTCCCACTGGCGACGGGCCGTATCAGCACGAAGAGCCCCGTCGGCGTAGCGGATGCCCACGTAGCCCAGCAGCAGAGCCCCGCCGATACAGAGCGATGTTGCCAGCGCCTTAAGGAGTCGATCGAAGCGAGAATCGAGCATGCCCGCGCTCACGCTCGTCGAGCGCGCAATCGAAACAGTGCGAGGCCAGCCCCGAACATGAGGACGCCAACAACGAGCAGCGTCGGTAGCGACGTGGCCGTGTTCGGCGCAATCGCGCCATTCGAGAACGTTGTTGTCGGGCGGGCCGGGGCGGGTGCTTGTTGCGATGGCAGCCTCGTCGTATCGACGGTCGCGAGCGCAGTATCCGCCACAGCGACGGCTGGCGCAGTATTGCCTGCGGCCGAGTCCACCCAAGCCTTCATGTCGCTTATGCTCATGCGAGCTACGCTATCGGCCCGGGCTTTGGCTACCGTCGCTGGTGACTTCGGCCTCGCGGTGTCGACAGCCGCCTTTCGTGGCGGCGCTACGTATGTCGTGAACTGCGCAGGCAACATTGCCGGCACCAGGAGTGCCGCTGCGGAGAGCGCTATTGCCGTCGTTGCTGAGCGTAGCCTCACTGTAATCCTCCGTATCATCGCCTTCAATTGAAGGCATAGGTCGTGCCCGGCTACGGATCAGCGTGAATCGTCGGCGCTCTCCTTCCTGCGCGGCCACGTCCGCAATATCGCCTCCCCGATCTTTCCCAGCGCAACCTGAGCTTCGTTGTCAACTACCCATCTCGTATCCGCATTCTGCTTCGTGAGCGCACAGGCGACCACTCTGGTCTGGAGGCGGAAGAGTGCGCATTCCGTTCGTACCGAGTCGGTGGCGCCCGTCTTGTGAGGCACGGCGAGCCCTGAAACGGTTCGCTGCATGGACTCCATGTCTTGATTGCTCGCGAGGATGTCGAGCATCGACGAATCCGCCTTCGCGCTCACCGCTTTGCCGTTCGCCATCATCTCGAACAGGCGCGCCATTTCGTTAGGCGTGGTCACGCCGAGGCCATATCTGGCGGAACTGTCCGGCGCGACGCTCGCGATGCGCAGGAAGACCTTCGAGTGCACCTTGGTGTGCGGGAGCCCCAGCGCCTCCATCTTCTGCCACATGCGGCGAATGACGATCTTGTCTAGCAGGAGATTGGTTGCGGTATTGTCACTCAGAATGCTCATCAGCACGGCCGCATCGCGGACACTCAGCGTCATCCCCGGATGCATGAACTGCAGCACGCCCGACCCCGGCACCTGGTCGATCTTGAGCAGCGTGAGTTGATCGTCGAGTCCGATTTGCCCCTTCTCGACGAGATCGTACAACGTGACGAGGATCCCGACCTTGATCAGGCTCGCGGTCGGAAACGTTTCGTCGCCTCGCAGCGTGAGGCGCTCGCCGGTATCGAGGTTGTTGATCGAATAGCCGAGCACACCGTGAAAATGGTGCCCAAGCGAATCGAGAGTCCGATGAAGTGGAACCGTATCGGCACGCTGAGCGAATGCGCCCGGCGTTGCGACGAGGCTGGAGGCCAACGTCGCGATAACGGTTAGGCGAGCCGAGAGAGACATGACCTGATCAGGGTGAGAGTTGATGCTGACGCCAATCGCCCGTTGCAAGAACGTCGGCGATCATCGTGACGACACGCTCGAGCTCTTCATCGCTCGTGTAGAAGTGAGGCGCAACGCGAATCCCGGCATTCGGCCGGTAGTCGATCAGCACGTCGTTGGCGAGCAGGGTTTCCGAGACTTCGCGTCCGTGCGGGACGTCGAACGCCACCGTGCCGCCGCGCTGCGCGGGATCGCGCGGAGCAGTCACACGAAAGCCGTGCGCGTCGGCGAGCTCGATGAGGCGTGCCGTCTGCCGCATGCTCTTCGCGCGAATGCGTTCGATACCGGCGCGGCGCACGATGCGCGGGCCTTCCGTGGCAGCAAACAGCGCGGGAATCACCGGTGTACCGCCCAGCCAACGAAAGGCATCGTCGGCGTACGCCATCGTTTTCTCGAAGGCAAATGGCCGCGCATGCGCCTGCCAGCCGGTGAGCGCCGGCGTGAGATGCTGCGCCACGTCCGGCGCAACATACAAGAAGCAACCACCGGGACCGCCGCACAACCACTTCAATACGCCGCCCGTGAGAAAGTCCGCGCCCAATGTCCGTACATCCACTGGCATGACGCCAACCGAGTGAAACGCGTCGAGCGAAACGAGCGCACCGACCTCATGGGCGCGTCGGCAAATCGCCTCCGCCTCCATCACGAACGCGGAGCGGAAAAGAACATGCGAGATTGCAACGAGTCGCGTGCGCTCGTCGATCGCGGCGAGCAATCGGCCCGTATCGATCGTCATGCCATCGTCGCTCGGCACAACGGTGATTTTCGCGCCGAGACGCTTGGCCAACGAGTCGTAGACATACCGCACGGACGGGAAGTCGAGCTCCGTCATGACGATCGTATCGCGCGGCGGCGTGTACTCGAGGGCCGACAGCACTGTCGCCTGACCGTTTGTGACGTTAGGCACCATCACGACTTCGCCGGGGCCCGCGCCGATCAATGGCGCGATCTCATCGCCGACGTCGACGGGCTTCCGCCACCAGCCATGTTCGCCTGCCCAGGCCCGGACGCCGAGCTCGGCCCACTCGTCCACGTATTCGGCAAGCCGGTCGGGTACCGCGCGCGGCATCGCGCCTAACGAGTTCGACACGAGATACGTCGTGCGCTCGAGAATCGGGAACTCCCCGCGAAACGCGAGCAGCGGATCGGCCATCAATCCCCGACCGACTCGGCGACCACCGGGCTTCGACGTGGCCGCGTGACGACGAAGACGACGATCGCAGAGATGACGACGACCAGTATCGCGAGCCATTCACCGCGCTGGAGCGTCGCGAGCAACGCCAGGATCACCGCAAGTGCCAGGAAGGGCACGAGACCGGCCGCAGGTACACGAAAAGGAACGCCCCCAGCGCGCACATCGCGCCGTCGCAACTCCAAGGTTGCCAGGCAGCAGGTTGCATACACGAGCAGCACCGTCCCGTTCGCGACGATCGCGAGCCACTCGAAGCTGCGCGACGCGAGGAGCGCCACGACGATCGCTTGAATCATGATCGCGCGATGTGGCGTACGAAAGCGAGGATGCACCGCCGCGACACCGCGCGGCAGAAAACCGTCGCGCGCAAAGGCAAACAACATCCGTGGTACCGCGAGTGTCATCCCGCTCACGTAACCGAACATGCTCACCATCGATCCGACGAGGATCAAGGTCCGGCCCGGCGAACCGAACGCCGCACCACCGGCGTCGGCAAGTGGCGTCTTTGTCGTTGCGAGGCTTGCACCGAGAACTCCCTGCGCGACGATCTGCACCGCCACGTACAACACCGCGATCGAACCGATGGCCAGGAATATGGCGCGCGGAACCGTGCGCGCGGGATCCTTCACCTCGCCGCTCGGCACGAGTGCCGTTTCGACGCCAAGGAACGCGAAGATCAGAAAGAGCGAGCTGCGACCGAGGGCAGCCGCAGAAGGGGCACCATGCCAAGCGAGATTCGCGCGATGCACAGCGAATGCGCCGGCGCAGACGAGAAACGCCAATGGCAGCAACTTCGCTATCGTCATGACCGCATTGAACCGACTCGCATCCTGCACGCCACGAATGTTCAGCAGCGTCAATGCACCGAGGATGACGAGCATCACAATCCCTCGCGCGGCTGTCGAAGCAAATGCTGGTATGAGGGCCGCGAGCGAATCGGTGAAGAAGCTCGTAACACCAGCGAGAGCGGCAGTGATCCCGGCCCAGAGCAGCGCGCCCGTCACAAACCCGACGAATGGTCCGAATGCCACTTCAACATATGCGTAGGGGCCGCCGGTCAGGGCGACGCGACTGCCTGCTTCCGCGAAGCACAAGACGATGAGTCCCATTGCAATCGCGCAGACGAGATACGCGAGTGGTGCCGCTGCGCCAAGCGATGCGGCGACGCCGGACGGTAAACGAAATATCCCGCCGCCGACCGTTACGTTGACGATCGCAGCCGTCAGTCCCGAGACGCCCACCGCGCGTAACAGTGCGCTGTCCGGCGCAAGCTTGCGCTCGTCTCGAGGCTCGTGGTCGCGCATCGCTCTCAACACTAGATCACGCTTCGAACGTGCGCCACCGGCCTATTCATCGCGATTTGCCCGTTGACGCCAATGGCGGGTTGGGCGTCATCTTTACTGGGCAGATTCGCGGAATGGCGCGGATCTTTCGCCGTTTCACGAGACCCCCTAAGGAGAAAGCGATGAACGTACGCTCTCGTGCTGCCCTCTTGTTACTCGGTGTATTGGCTCTTGTCCTGCAGGCGCCCGCAAGTCAGGCACAGTCTCTCATGGATTCTTCCTTCGTAAATCATCCAGCTCCTGCTACCGCGGGGGCGTTGCCGAGCGTCGGCCCGACGCGCGCATCACTGAGCGTCGCGGCACGAACGAATATCCAGCCGTTGACGTCACCATCCGCTGCCGGTAGCGCGGGGCTCACTCAGCCACAGGCACTCATGATCGTAGGCGGCGCGGCGATTCTCGTCGGCGCGATCGTCGGCGATACCGCTGGGGATGTCTTCATGGTCGGCGGAGCTGTCGTTGGGCTTTACGGGTTGTATAAGTATCTGCAGTGATCAGCCCAACGAGATCGAGGGAGCCAAAGAACGCACGATGGGAAAACAGACCGGCGGCAGTGGCGGCAAGCGCGTAGCCATAGTGTTGGGTGGTGGTGGAATGAAAGGCTTTGCGCATATCGGCGTGCTTCGCGCGCTTCAGGAACGCGGCATCAGGCCCACCGTGTACTCGGGAACGAGTATCGGCGCGCTCATCGCCGCGGCGGCTGTCGGCCGGATGCCCGTCGAGGAAATGGCGCGCCGCGCGGAGAGTCTTCGCCGGCGTGACCTCTTCCGCATCAATCATTTTGGAATGCTCCTCGAGCGAATGCGCTCGCCCTCGATCTATCTCGAGGAGCCGCTTCGTGACCTCTGTCGCAGCATCGTTCCGGCGTTGCGTTTCAGCGATCTCGGCTCACAGTTGCTGGTGAACACCGTCGACATTACGCGCGGCACCCAACTCGTTTGGGGCTTGCCGGGTTTACGGGACGTCTGGGTGCAGGACGCTGTTTATGCCTCGTGCGCACTACCGGGATTCTTCCCACCGGGCGAGGTGGGCGGCCGACTGTGCGTCGACGGTGGCGTGATCGACAACTTGCCGGTCGCGGTGGCATCGATGGAAGCCGACGTCGTGATCGCCGTCGATGTCGGAAGCTCTGACTTGGCACCGACGAAGGACATCGTCACGCAGGGCTTCGCTTCCATCTACATGCGGGCGGCGACGACGATGATGCACGCGCTGCAGCAATATCCGCTCACCCGCTGGGACGGCGTACCGATGCTGCTCATCCGGCCGAAGCTCGGTCAGGACTGGTTGTCGTTCGGTAATGCGGCGGCGAGCATGGACGAGGGCTATCGTAAGGCAATGCTCGCGCTCCAGGACTTCGACGCGGTGCTCGAGCAGCCGGGCGGCGTCTACCCGCGTCGTCGCGTCACCATCGAAGTCGACAAGGACAAATGCATCGGCTGTGGCCTTTGTGTCGCTCTCGCCCCGGCGGTCATGGGCATGGACGCCGACGGCAAAGCGTACGCGCGCTCGCGCACGGCGGATTGGTCAACGGCAGACGGCGATTTCGTGCACCACTGCCCCACCTGCGCCATCGATGTTCAGAAGATCGAGCGCCTAACGCCGTCGTCGTCGAACCCGGCGACGCGCGGTCCCACCGAGGCCGACGCGGCGTAATTGGGATCTTCAGGAAATTCTGGGAAAGGCGAGAGATCGAGCCTCGAGAGATGAGGTGTCAGCTCCCGCCTACTCCGTGCGGCGGGCGGTCATCTCACTCAGGGTGGCGAGCCAAGCGGCGAGACACGAGAAATCAGCTGGGAGCGGCGAGATTGAGATGCTCATTCGTTTTGGGCGGTTTCAACGACTTTCCGGCGATAGGTGTAGGTCATCTTTCTGATCTCGATCGTCTCGCGGTTGTATTTCTCCCATTCGTCCAACGAGAACAAATCGAGATTCGCGAGCGGTGAGCAAATGGCGCCCAGAAGCAATTCCTCTCATGGCTCATCGTCATGTCTCGACGCAGAAGCTCAATCTCGCCGCTCGCGGCTTGCTTCTTGTACCTGCCCATCTCGCGATATTAGCCACAAGTTGGTCGTGGGCGCGAGCTCCGTTGCTTCTAGGTGTCGCACACCGCAGGCGAGCCTGAGCCGCGTCCCGATCACTTGTCGCGGTAAGCCCG
>DATEGN010000046.1:0-5796 GCA_035280125.1 Gemmatimonadaceae bacterium
GTGGAGCGTGGATCGTGGAGCGTGGATCGTGGAGCGTGGAGCGTGGAGCGTGGATCGTGGAGCGTGGATCGTGGAGCGTGGATCGTGGAGCGTGGATCGTGGATCGTAGATCGTGGATCGATTCACGATTCACGACTCACGGTTTTCGAGAGCTTCTTGCGCAGGGCTGTTAACATGCGACCAACGTGGTCACAGAGTTCCAAGAGTTGCGCCAGTTGCTGCTCGGTCACGTAGCCACAATGTTGCGCGATTAGTAGCAGTGTCTCGAACTCCTGAAGCGAGCCACGGGCTATGGACAGGAAGTGCAGGAATTCTTTCGTGTGCGCTCGAGCCTGTCCCTCGGCAATATTGGAGGGGATCGAGACTGCCGCGCGGCGAAGCTGTGAGCTGAGGCCGTATCGCTCTGCTGCCGGGAACGCATTTGCGCAATCGTAAGCGGCGTATGCCAAATCCATTGATCGCTGCCAGACAGTCAAGTCCCGGTAACTGCTTATCGTCATGCGTTACTCCGGTAGGAATCCGTTCCAATTTCCGGCGTGCATGAACTCAGGCAGCATCAATCGAACTCAGGACGTACCATTAACGATCCACGATCCACGATCCACGATCCACGACCCACGATCCACGATCCACGATCCACGATCCACGATCCCCGACCCACGCCCCCTTGTTCGACCGCCATCTCTTCACGTCGGAGTCCGTGACCGAGGGTCACCCCGACAAAGTCGCCGACGCGATTTCGGACGCTGTGCTCGACGCGATTCTCACCGACGATCCCAAAGCGCGCGTCGCGTGTGAAACGCTCGTCACCACGGGCCTCGCCTGCGTCGCCGGCGAGATCACGACGTCTACCTACGTCCACGTGCCCGATGTCGTGCGCTCGACCATCGAGCGCATCGGCTACACGGACGCGAGCTACGGTTTCGATAATCAGACCTGTGCCGTGATGAGCACCATTGATCGCCAGTCACCGGACATCGCGATGGGTGTCGACACGGGCGGCGCGGGTGATCAAGGGATGATGTTCGGCTACGCGAGCGACGAAACGGAAGAGCTGATGCCGATGCCGATCATGCTCGCGCATCGAATCACGAAATCCCTCGCCGATCACCGGAAGTCCGGCGAGCTCGAGTGGCTGCGTCCCGACGGGAAGGCGCAGGTCACGGTGTTGTACGAAGACCGTCGTCCAGTTGCCGTCGATACTGTCGTCGTTTCCACTCAGCATTCGCCGGAGATCGCACAGCGCGCCATCAAGCAGGCGATCATCGAACAGATCGTCGAGCCGAGCATCCCCCAGTCTCTTCAGTCGCGCAAAATCAAATATCACGTCAATCCCACCGGTCGCTTCGTCGTTGGCGGCCCGCAGGGCGACGCGGGACTCACGGGGCGCAAGATCATCGTCGACACATATGGCGGCATGGGCCGACATGGCGGCGGTGCATTTAGCGGAAAGGATCCAAGCAAGGTGGATCGGTCGGCCTGCTACGCGGCGCGATGGGTGGCCAAGAACATCGTCGCGGCAGGTCTCGCGCGGCGGTGCGAGGTTCAGCTGGCGTACGCGATCGGAGTCGCCGAGCCGGTGTCGGTGATGGTGGACAGCTTCGGGACGTCAGTGGTGCCCGAGTCCGACATCATGGCGGCGGTGCGTGACGTGTTCGACCTCACACCCCGCGGGATCATCGACGCGCTCGACCTGCGCAAGCCAATTTATTCCGCGACTTCGGCGTACGGTCACTTCGGGCGCAAGCCCGAACGCATCGGCAATGGTCGTAAGGCTGGGACCACCTTTACGTGGGAGCGTACCGATCGCGCTACCGCGTTGAAGCGGGCCGTCAAGGGGTAGCGCGTGGCGGGTGGAGAGTAGAGAGTAGGGAGTAGAGAGTAGAGAGTGGCTTGAGACCCGCTACTCTCTGCTCTCTACTCTCCACTCTCTACCCGCCACTCACTACCCGCTACCCGCTACCCTCTACACATCTATAGCTTCCAGAAAGCATCAGGAACCTCAGCCCCTCGTCACGTGGTCGAAGTCGTCGTCGCTCGACTTGGTCTCGACAGCACAACGCAATCGTACGTCCTCGTCCTCCAGGAAAAGGGCGGGTCGCGTTTGCTGCCGATCTGGATCGGCCAGCCGGAGGCCGAGTCCATCGTCATGCAGATTCACAGCATCAAGCGCGTGCGGCCGCTGACCCACGACTTGTGCAAGAATCTCATCGTCGGCCTGGGCGGCGCGCTGCGCCGGGTGCAGATCACGCGGGTCGAGAAGAACACGTACTACGCCGAGCTGCACATCAGCCGGGGCGACAACGTCGTCCAGATCGACGCGCGCCCCTCGGACAGCATCGCCATCGCCCTCCGGCTCGCCGCACCGATCTTCGCCGCCGAAGCGCTGCTCTCGTCGATCGAAGTCGAAGAGCAAACGGAGGATTCGTCCAGTGCCCCGGCGACCTTTGCTGATACGAGCGAGCTCAGTGCCGATCAGCTCAAGGAATACCTCGAGAATCTCCGGCCCGAGGATTTCGGCAAATTCAATCTTTGACAGTCGTTCTACAACTCGCCGTCGCGACTGGCCTGGGCGCACAGTCGCAGCCGCCCCGCATCGTGGACGGCGTCGTTATGCATGGCGAGCCGAAAGGGCCACATCCAATCGCCGGCGTGCGCGTCGTGCTCCATCGCGTCGGCCCCGATCGCGCCGGACCGCTCGATTCGGTGCTCACCGATGCGCGCGGACGCTATCACTTTCGCTACGTCCCGTCGGGCAGTTCGGAGGCCGTGTATTTTGTCTCGGCATCATACGATGGAATAGCCTACTTCAGTACGCCGCTGCAAAACCCCAACACGCACGGCGATGACGCGCAAATACAAGTCTTCGACACGAGCTCCGGGCCCGTGCCGATTCACATACTTGGACATCACGTCATCGTTGGCTCGCCCGACTCGCACGGACAGCGCGAAGCCGTCGAAGTCTTCGAGCTCGGGAACGACTCGAGCGTCACGCGCGTGAGCGGTGGCCGCGAGCGGCCCGTGTGGCAGGTTGCCTTGCCCCATGGGGTGACGGACGCGAAGGTCAATCCGACGGGCGAGATCGCGCCGAGTGCCATTGCGTTCGACAACGGATTCGTTAGGCTGTACGCGCCCATCAGTCCGGGCGCGCGGCAGGTGTCGTACGCCTATCAAGTGCCGAAATCATCGTTGCCGCTCTCGGTGCCGATCGAGCAGCCAACGGGCGTGCTCGAGGTGTTGCTCGAGGAGCCGCACGCGACGGTTGCCGGAGGTGGCCTCGCGGAGGTCGCCCCGACGACTTCCGGTGGACGGTCGTTCCGTCGATTTCTCGCGCAGAATGTGCCAACGCCCAGTGCCGTCGAGGTCGACGTACCGTTTACGATCGGCGACGCGCGCGCCCGCTTCTTCGTCGCCATCGCCGCCGTGTGCGGCGCGGCAATGGTGGGCGCGATCTTTTTCGCGACGCGCCGGCGGCGCATTGTCGCGCGAGTGCCAGCCGCGTCGCTCCACGCGCCCGCGACCGACGAGCTGCTCCAGGCCATCGCGCAACTCGACGCGCGATTCGAGCAGGAAAACCACGCAACTCCCGATCAGCGCGCGCAATACGACGCCGAACGCGCGCGTCTCAAGGCGAGTCTTGCGGCCGCGCTTGCCGAAGAACGCCAGCCCGCATAAGATTCGCGAGACAATCGAACGAAGCGGAT
Organism: Gemmatimonadaceae bacterium; assembly: GCA_035280125.1. Taxonomy (GTDB): domain Bacteria; phylum Gemmatimonadota; class Gemmatimonadetes; order Gemmatimonadales; family Gemmatimonadaceae; genus AG2. Next base: position 3,705 of record DATEGN010000046.1, read on the forward strand.
GCGGGATACGGAAACCGGTGCAATGCCGGTGCGGCCCCGCCACTGTAACGGGCAAGCTTTCGCAAATGCTCAATAGCCACTGACCGTCGTCGGTCGGGAAGGCGAGCACGCGCGGCCCGAAGCCAGGAGACGACCCACGTCCGCGCCACACTTTCAGCTCCTCGGGGGAGGAGTGGTGGCGCCGAACGCCAAAGGATCTGCTGGGCGAACGGACGTTACGGGCATCCTTCCTCGAGAACGGTGCCCGATTTGCGTTTTATCACGTCGATACCTCTCGCGTTTGTGATTGGGGCCACCGCGTGCCGCGAGCACGCGAGAGCCACCGAAGCCGCCGGCGTCGTCGACGACTACGGCAGAACCGTTAGGCTGACCTCGGCTCCCCAGCGCATCGTCTCGCTCAATCCCGCGACGACGGAGCTGCTCTTCGCGCTCGGTGCCGGACCGCACGTCGTCGGACGAACGCAATACGACTTCTGGCCCGACTCGACGCGCTTCGTCGCCAGCGTCGGTGCCGGCATGCGGCCCAATCTCGAGGCCGTGCTCGGCCGACACCCCGATCTCGTCATCATGTACGCCAGCGGCGACGATCGCGGCGCCGCCGATCGCCTAACGGCTTCCGGTGTCACGACGGCCGCGTTCCGTATCGACAAGATTCGCGACTTCGCCCGGGTCACGATCGAGCTCGGCCGGCTCCTCGGTGACACCACGCGCGCCCGCAATGTCGTCGATTCCGTGACGGCCACCCTCGACCGCGTTCGTCACGCCACCGACTCGCTCCCGCGCCCACGCGTCTTTCTGCACGCCTGGGAGAAACCGCTGATGACAATCGGCGGCGGCAGCTTTCTCTCCGAGCTCGTGACGATCGCCGGCGGAACGAACATCTACGACTCGCTCCCCGCGCCGTCGCCTGTCGTCACGCTCGAAGACGTGCTGCACCGGAACCCAGACATCATTCTCGTGAGCCCGGTCGAGCGTGAGACGTTGCTCACGAGCAAGCGGTGGCAGGCGCTGCCTGCGGTTCGAGCCGGACGCGTCGTGGCGTACGACACCAATGTCGTGGAACGGCCATCGGTAAAGCTCGGCGAAGCAGCCGTGTCGCTCGCACGAATCCTCCATCCCGGTGTCGTGCAATGACCTCGTGTCATCCTTCGCTTCGCTCAGGATGACAAGAACATCCTTGCTGCGCTGGTCTGGCTTCGTGCTCGGCCTCGCGATTGCGTTGCTGCTTGCCGTGGCACTCGGGACGATCGCGCTCTCGCCGAGTCAGGTCTGGGCGGCTCTGCTCGGGCGGGGCGACGACGCGGCATTGACCATCGTGCGCGTATTGCGCCTGCCACGCGCGGTGCTCGCGGCGCTGATTGGCGCGGGCCTGGGCGTCTCGGGAGCCGCGCTCCAGGGCACGATGCGCAATCCGCTCGCCGAGCCGTATCTCCTTGGCGTGTCGGGTGGCGCCGCCGTCGGTGCGGTGGCGGCTGTCTCGTTAGGTCTGAGCATCACCCTGGTCCCGATCGCTGCGTTTGCCGGCGCGATCGCCGCGGTGATGCTCGCGTTCTTCGTGGCACATGCGGCCGGCACGCGCGGCGACGCGCGGATCCTGCTCATGGCCGGCGTCGTCGTTGGCGCGTTCGCGAACTCGGTGATCATGCTCGTGCTGGGAAGCGCACCCGCGAACGTCGTCCGCGACGCGATCTGGTGGATGATGGGCTCCGTCGCCGCGGCCACGTGGTCCGACAACGGCTGGCTGCTCGTGTATCTGATCGTCGGTGGCGGGGCACTCTTCTACTGGGCGCGCCAGATCGACGTGCTCGCGTTAGGCGACGACACCGCGGCTGGCCTCGGCCTCGATCCGGAGCGAACGGCCCGCAAGATATACGCGGCGGCGTCACTCGTTGCGGCGGCGACAGTTGCCGCTGCGGGCCTCGTCGGCTTCGTCGGGCTCGTCGTCCCACACATCGTTCGCGGTACCGGCGTGCGTCGTCACCTCCCGCTGCTCGCTGGCAGTGCGTTCGTCGGCGCTGGCCTGGTCGTTCTCGCCGATCTCGCCGCGCGCACGATTCGGCCACCGGCCGAGCTGCCGTTAGGCGCGGTCACG
>DATEGN010000047.1:0-10973 GCA_035280125.1 Gemmatimonadaceae bacterium
CCCTGGAAGTCGCGCCGATCTACGCCGACGAGGCCAATCACGGCAAACGCGCCGTCATCGCCGTGACACCGACGGCAACGAATCCACAGGTCACGCTCGTGAGTCGCTGGATCTTTCGCGTCTGCCCAACGGATGATGACGCCGCTCGGGCGCTCGCCCGCTTCGCGATCGATTCGCTGCACGTGCAGCGCGTTGCCATCGTCTATCGCAACGACCTCTTTGGGCGCGGCTTCACGCGCACGATCACACCCGAGCTGACCAACTCGAATGTGATCATCGCGGAACGAGATCCATATCTCGCCGAGATCACCGAGTATCAGGCGTACGCGGCACGGATCGCGCGAAGTGGCATCGAGGCCGTGATCTTCGCCGGCGGCGGAGTGGACGCCGCGGATCTCGTCCGGGCGCTGCATAACGAGTCGGCGCACCCGGCGATTCTTGGCACGGACGACGTTGCGAGCATTCTCGACGGCGCCAAGGCAGGCGTGGCGAACGCGACGCGCGTCACGCGTGGACGCCCGCGGCGCTCCGTCGCTGAGCCGCAGGCGACTGATGATCGCGACCTGTTTCGAGGGGTCCGCTTCACGGCATTCTACGATCCGAAACGCGCCACCGATGGCGACGCGAAGCAGTTCGCCACGGACTACTCCCGCCGTTTCGGCCTCGCGCCCACTCCGCAGGCGGCGCTCGCGTACGACGCGACGATGGTCATCGGGCGCGCGGAGCTCGCCGTCGGTCCAGATCGCAATCGCATTCGCAATTGGGTCGCCTCGATCGGAACCAGCCTGCCCGCGATGCACGGCGTCACGGGTGACATTCGCTTCGACGATCATGGCGACGCGGTCGCAAAGCCGGTGGTGATCGGAACGATCGAGCCATGAGCCGCCCGATGATGCGCCCGATCTGGGGCCAACGACAATCGACGGTGGTCCGCATCGGTTCCGCGGTGCGAAAATGGCGCCTTCGCACCATTCGGGGGCGCCTCCTCACCGGTTTCTCCGCCACCTTCGGCGCGCTCTTAGCCTCTGGATTGTTGAGCGTTTACGCAATTCAGCGATTGTACCACGACATGGGCTCGACCGTGACGTCGACCAATCGCGTCTCATCGACATTGTTCGAGGGGTACGATGCGACGCTACGTTATGTCGCCACGGCGCAGGCGATGATCCTCGATGGAAACAGCGTGCGCGCGGCGGAGGCGGATAGCCTGAGCGTTCTCGCCGACTCGCTGCGGCGCGCTTTGCTGCGCTCCGATGCACTCGAGCTCGACGATCGTCGGGCGCTCGAGCAGCTCGGCGCGATGCAAGGGCGTCTCGAAGTCCGATTCAATGTTGCCCGCGCGTATGACGAAGTCGGGAAGTCGGAGAACGCGGCGCGCCAGTCGATGCTCGCCACGGCAATGCTCGATTCGTTGTTCACACTGGCGCGTCGCCTGACGACGGTGCAAAACGAGCGCGCTGCCGAGTCGCTGCGCAACGTTCATCGGGCGATGGTCGCACGCCGAACGGTCCTGATCGCCGTCCTGGTACTCGGCTTCCTCGCCGCGTGGGCTTTCGGCTTCTGGACGTGGCGCGCCATCGCGTTACCGCTCGATCGCCTAACCATTGCGGCAAGCTCGCTCAGCGACGGCGACCTTCGGGTGACGGTCCCAGTCTCCGGACTCGACGACGAGTATCTCGTGCTGGCGACGACGTTCTCGCGGATGGCCGACCGGCTGCGACGAGTCGTGGACGAGATTCAGCACGAAGCAGCAGAGATCGCGCGTGCGGCCGACTCGCTCAACACCGCCGCGGAACAGGCAGCATCCTCGACGGGTGAGATCAGCACCGCGATGGCGGGCGTCGCGCGAGACGCGGAAACTCAGCGGCGACACATTGCGTCGTCGGAAAACGTCATCGGCGATGTTGGTAACTCCGCGCACGCGTTGAGCGACGTCGCCACCCGCTCGCGTGAGCTTGGCGAGTCGATTCGCTCGACGTCGCTACGAACCCGCGCCGGCATTCTGCAGGCACTCGAGGTGCTCGACCGCGCGAAGCTCGTCATCGACGCGTCGAAGGGCGACGTGAATGGATTGGAGCTTGCCTTCGCGGAAGTCGTGCGCTTCACGAGCGCCATTCAAGGCGTTGCCGACCAAACGAATCTGCTCGCCTTGAACGCAGCGATCGAGGCGGCGCGGGCGGGTGATCATGGTCGCGGCTTCGCGGTCGTTGCCGAGGAGGTGCGGAAGCTCGCTGAAGAAAGCGGCCGCGCCGCCGACGAGGTAAATGCGATTGTGCAGGCGATGCGCGAACGCATTGGGGCGACCGCGAAGTCGTTCTCGCAAGGCATTCACGAGCTCGGAGATGTCGGCTCGGTCTCGCGAGCGGCGGTGGCTGCTCTCGAGACGGTGGACGACGCCGTGGCGGGGGTGAATCAGGTCGCGTCTTCGGTGAGTGCAGCGGCGATGTCGCACACGACGGCGGTATCGAAGCTCATTGCGAGCCTAACGGCCGCCGGCGAGCAGGCGGATACGCAGGCGTCGACGAGCCAGCAGGCGGCCGCCGCGGCAGAGGAGACCGCCGCGAGTGCCGAGCAGGTAGCGGCGACGGCGCAACAGCTCGCGACAAACGCGAGCAGGCTTGAGACGTTGGTGGTGGGGTTCAAGACCTAGCTGGGGGGCGGGGGACGGGGAGCGGTGAATTCGGAACGCAGCGCCCGTTCCCGTTCCCGTCCCCGTTCCCCGGTTCCCCGTTAGTACCGATAATGCTCTGGCTTATACGGCCCCTGCACCGGCACGCCAATGTACGAAGCCTGATCATTCGTTAGGGTCGTGAGCTTCGCTCCGAGCTTATCGAGGTGCAAGCGTGCCACCTTTTCATCCAGGTGCTTCGGCAGCACGTATACCTTTTTCTCGTACTTGCCCGGATTCGTGAACACCTCTATCTGCGCCATGACCTGATTCGTGAAGCTCGAGGACATTACGAAACTCGGGTGTCCCGTGGCGCAGCCAAGATTCATCAGACGCCCCTCGGCGAGGATCATCACGCTGTGGCCGTCAGGAAACGCCCACTCATCGTATTGCGGCTTGATGTTGATGCGTGTGATGCCCTTCACCTTCTTCAGGCCGGCCATGTCGATCTCGTTGTCGAAGTGGCCGATGTTGCCGACGATGGCCTTGTCTTTCATGCGGGCCATGTGCTTCGCCGTGATGATGTCCTTGTTCCCTGTCGCGCTAATGAAAATGTCGGCAGTCGAGACGACATCATCCAGTGTGAGAACTTGATAACCAGCCATGCACGCCTGTAACGCGCAGATCGGATCGATCTCCGTGATGACGACGCGTGCGCCTTGGCCACGCAGCGCCTCAGCGCATCCCTTGCCGACTTCGCCGTAGCCGCAAACAACCGCGAGCTTGCCGCCAATCATGACGTCGGTTGCGCGATTGAGACCATCGATGACGGAGTGCCGGCAGCCGTAAATATTGTCGAACTTCGACTTCGTTACCGAGTCGTTGACATTGATCGCGGGGAACAGCAGCGTCCCTGCCTTCATCATCTCGTACAAGCGGTGCACACCGGTTGTCGTCTCCTCCGTCACTCCCTTGATGGCTGCGGCGACATTCCCCCAGCGACGCGGATGATGCTTTGCTTCCTGGCGCAATAGGTCGAGAATCACGCCCCACTCCTCGGGATCGTTCGCTGCGTCGAAGTCCGGAATGCGGCCAGCCTTCTCGAACTCCGCACCCTTGTGCACGAGGAGCGTCGCGTCACCACCATCGTCGAGGAGCATGTTCGGGCCGGAGCCGTCGGGCCACATCAGCGCCTGCTCGGTGCACCACCAGTATTCCTCGAGTGTCTCACCCTTCCAGGCAAAGACAGGCGTTCCATTAGGCGCTTCGACCGTTCCGTCTCGCCCGACCACAACGGCGGCCGCCGCGTGGTCCTGCGTCGAGAAGATGTTGCAGGACACCCAACGTACGTCGGCGCCGAGGTCCACGAGGGTCTCGATGAGGACCGCCGTCTGCACGGTCATGTGCAACGAGCCCATGATCTTCGCGCCGGCAAGCGGCCGCTTGCCGTGATATTCAGCGCGAATCGCCATTAGGCCCGGCATCTCCTGCTCAGCGAGACGAATCTCCTTGCGCCCAAATTCGGCGAGAGCCAGGTCCTTGACCTTGTATCCGGGGCGAGCCTCGGCACCAGCCTTGGCCTCTTTGCGTTCGGTGCGTTGTGCGGTAGCCATAGATCTGTAAATCGGTGAGTGGTGAAAAAATGGAAAGGAGATATCGAATGGGTTGGCAGCGAAGCAAGCAACCCTAACGGTGCGATCCGTTCTTGCGTGTTTTCTTGCGCGCTGTTGCCGCGAACAGCGACGGTCCCTTGGCCGCCGGATCCGCCGGGAGCGACCCGAACCGAGAACCGACGAAGCCCGTTTGCTCGAGCCAACCGACCACTTGTGGCTCGTCAAAACCTTGCCAGACATGCCCAAGCTGCACGGCGTAGTCCGCGCGATCGTGGATCATGAAATCCACAAAGAGCAGCTTGCCGCCTGGCTTTAGCACACGCTGGACTTCGCGCAGCAAGGTCGCTGGATCGGCGACGAAATGCGCGACGAGGAAGAGGAGCGCGACATCGAGCTCTCCGTTCTCGATCGGCAGATCTTCAACGGCGCCCGGGCGCAGCTCGACATTGGCGAGCTTGCCGAGGCGTGCCCGCGCCGCCGACAGCATCGGACCGGATTCGTCGACAGCGATGACGCGCCCAACGCAGGGCGCGAGTACCTCACTCACGTGTCCCGCACCGCAACCGAGGTCCCCGACGACCCACCGCTCGTCGAGCAGCTCCAAGAGTGCGAGAAGGTCGGTGCGCTTGCCGATCATGTCGGCGCGCATCTCATCCCACGAACCGTGAGAGCTCGAGAAGAAAGCCTGTGATCGAGTCCGTCGTGTGGCGACGCGCTGCGCGAGAACGCCCTCGAGCCGTCGCGTGTCGTGCACTGCGCCGGGCGCGATCGAGACCTGTTCCCGCACAACGTGCCAAAGTCGTTTGGCGGAAGGATCAAGCCTGCTCTGAACCATCGAATAAAAACGGCTCGTTCCCTCGCCCCGCGCCACGACCCAGCCTTCATCGCTCAAGATCTTGAGATGTCGACTGACCGTGGACTGCGGTAGCTGGAGCACCGCGCAGAGCTCCCCGACCATGAGCTCGCGGCCGTCCAGCAGCAGCAGGATTCTGCTGCGCGTCGGGTCGGCGAGAGCGCTGATGCGGTCAAGGATGTCGACGGACACTGGGACTTGGCCTCGGCGTCGAGCCACTTGGTAATGAAGCGATTGCATCCGAATATCCGGATGAAAGGTCAAACCATTGGCCAATTCTGTCAAGCCATACCTTCGCCCAAGACCTGAATCCTGGGCGAATTGGCGGCGAGCGTGACTGTCAACGCGCCGAAGCGCGATACCACGGCGGTTGCGTCGCGTAGGTCAGACGCGGGAAAGGTGCCGGCGATGCCGATCGCGCGCATACCGGCGGCATGTGCCGCTGCGAGACCCGCCGGTGCGTCCTCGATGACCACGCATTCGCTCGGCGGGACGCCCAAAGCGGCCGCGGCCGCGAGATAGCCTTCTGGATCGGGCTTACCGCGCTGAACGTCATCGCCCGAGATGAGAGTTTGTGGAAGTGGTAAGCCCACGTACTCGAGACGAAGAGTTGCCACGGGCCTCGCGCCGGAGGTCACGACCGCCCAGGCGTTAGGCGGTAAGGCCGCCAACATCACGTGAGTGCCAGGAACCGGATACAGGCCATCAGTCGTCGCCGCTTCCATTGAGACGAGGGTCGCCACCTCGGCGGCGAGATCGAGGTGCGGCGCGACGAGACGCACCGTGTCTTGCACCCGCCGGCCCTGCGACCAGCGCAGCACCTCAGTGGGCTCGAGTCCGCGGGCGGCCGCCCACTCGGAGCAAATACGGCGGACGCACTCCGCGGAATCGACGAGCACTCCGTCGAGGTCGAACAACAACGCGTCACAATGCATCAGCAGCGGTCCTCGTAAGGCGGCAACGAAGTCATCGATTGCATCGCTCCGATAGAGAGGTGTAACAGTTCGATCCAGTCAGGAGATTGCCGACACCCAGATCACAGAGCGCAACACCATATTCTGTACCGACTTGAGTGCATTGCAGGTCGAGCATCTGCTTGGCTCCAGCTCTGCCATTACGAGGCTCCGAGAAAGGCGCGAACAACCGACATCTATTGCCGAGGAGACCTCCCATGTTTGCCATGTTCGAGTCAAGGCACACTGCATTGCTAGCCTGCATCGTCATCGGGGCAAGTGCTTGCAGCGACTCAATCAGCAGCAGCGCCGCGAAGCGGCCAATTACGCTCTCGTTGACAACGCAGTCCCAGGCGCCCGTGGCGGATCGTGCCCTTGCCGATATCACAGTCAGCGCGGGCAGCAACACGCTCGTGATCACCAAGGCGCAACTCGTTGCGCGGCGAATCGAGCTCGAGCCTACCAGCATCTCGGGCTGTGCGGCGATGCAGGAGTCGGGCGACGATGACCGTGAGGTCGACGACGGATGCGCCGAGATCGAGGTCGGCCCGACGCTCTTGGACATTCCGGTTAACGGTACGCTGAAGACGAGCATCTCGGCGAGCGTTCCGCCTGGCACCTACCGAGCGCTCGAGATCCGTATCCGGCCGATATCGAGTGGGAACCGAAACTCTCAGGTGTTCGTCGCCGCGCACCCCGAATTCAAGGATGCGAGTGTACGCATCGAGGGCACCTTCAATGGCAAGGCCTTCGTGTTCACGAGCTCGATCGATACGCGCATCGAGACCGTCTTTTCGACCCCGGTAACGGTGGATTCGACGAACCCGAACGTGACCGTGGCGATTGATCTCAGTAACTGGTTCAGCGACGGCTCGGGCGGAACGCTCGATCCGAGCAACAGCAGTAACGCGGAGCGCATCTCGGCAAACATCGCCGGGTCGTTCCGCGCCTTCGAAGACGACGACCACGACGGTCACGACGATCATCACCGCTGAGCGCTCCGTCGCGCCGCGCCTCGTTAGGCTCGGCGCGACGCAGGGGCGGCTCAGCCAAATCAGAGCTGCCTCTTGTCGCAAACACCGCTCAAGCTCGTTGTTCTTTCGCTCTCCGACTCCTTCTCATCCATGTGGCCAACTCTCGCTGACCAGTGTGGACTCGCGTATGTGCCCATCGAGGCAGCAGCCGGGTTCGATCGCCTGACTGGCGCGGTGGGAGTCATGAGCGCCGGTGGCATGGAAGAGGAGCTCGAGACAACGCTCCGTCAGACGGCGAGCGGACAAGGCGGAGCAATTGAGATCGCAGCGGTCGGCGCCCGCGCCGATCATCGGCTTGCCGTGGCGCTGGTGCGGGCCGGCGCTACGACGTACTTCGCCCTGCCAGAGGACATGGCGCTGTTGTCGTCTTGGCTTCGCGAACGCGCCGAAGCACTGCGCGCCGATACCAAACGCCTCGAGTTTGTCGCGAGCGAAGCGTCCAAGTTTCGGTTCGAGGGCGTCCTCGGCGAGAGCGCCGCGCTGCGCACAGCATTGGATCGAGCGGCACGCATCATTCCGCACGCCTCGGTGACGGTGCTACTGACTGGCGAAACTGGAACCGGCAAGGAATTGGTGGCGCGCGCCATCCACTACAATGGCCCACGACGTGGAGCGCCGTTCGTTGACATCAATTGCGCCGCAATTCCCGAGCAACTGCTCGAGAGCGAGCTCTTTGGCCATGAGAAGGGCGCGTTCACGGGCGCGACCGTCGCGAAGCCAGGGCTTTTCGAACTTGCGAACGGCGGTACGCTCTTCCTCGACGAGGTCGGCCATCTTCCACTCGTGCTGCAGGGGAAGCTGTTACGCGCGCTCGAGGAGCGAACGATTCGGCGCGTTGGCGGCACGCGCGTGATTCCGATCGATGTACGGGTGATCGCGGCGACTCACGTCGAGCTCGCGGCGGCGGTATCACGCCGGGAATTCCGCGAGGACCTCTTCCATCGACTCAACGTCGTACCAATCGAGCTGCCGTCGCTCCGCGCTCGGCGCGAGGACATTCCCATGTTGGCCCGGCATTTTCTGATGCGCTTTGCCGGCGAGTATGCGTTGCCGGTTCCGGTGCTCTCACCGGCCGCCGAACGGTCGCTCGCGAGCCGCGATTGGAGTGGCAATATCCGCGAGCTACGCAATCTCATGGAGCGCACGCTGCTGCTCACGCCGAAACGTACGCTCGACGCCGAAGATTTCACCGAGCCGACGTCGGTTCGCCGCGTCGCCCAGGACATACCGTTCCCCGCGACGATGGCGACAATCACGCGCGCGGCCGCGCGGGCGATGTTGGAGCATTGCATTGGCAACAAGAGCGAGGCCGCGCGCCAGCTGGGCATCTCGCGTCCGCGCCTGCAGCGGCTGCTGGACGCGAACTTCGACGAACACTCCGACTTTAATGACGAAGCCGAGGTAGGAGCATGATTACAAGACTTGTAATATCTGAGACGCTGCTCGCTGTTCTGTTGCTCGTAGGATGCAGCGGCGACGCGACGGGCCCGTCCTCCGGCGAGGTACAGAAGCCGGCAAGCGATCTTCACTTTCTCCAGCTGAGCCCCTCGGCGCCCGCGCTACAGGCGACGACAGTCACGTTCTACGCAAAAAGCGGCGAGGATCGCGAAGCGCGCGTCAAGTTCCAGAACGGTCAGGACTACCTTCGATTTCGGGTATTCGGGAATTCATTGTTGCAGCGACCGGATGGGAGCACCTTCGCGCAAGGTGATTCCATTCTCATCACGATTACCGTGACCGATCCGACGAAGCTGCAAGCCGACTTTCAGCCTGCTGGATTGAAATTTTCACCGTCAGCACCCGCGAGACTGCAGTTCGAGTTTGGTGAATGTGATGGCGACATCAACGGCGACGGCGTCGTGAATTCAACCGATACGGCCTTGCTGCCACTCATCTCTACATGGCGACAGGAGACTCCAGGAGCGCCCTGGACAAAGCTCAGCAGCACCGTGGAGAGCGACATCAGCGAGGTGCAGGCGTTCATCACCGGATTCACGGGCTACGCGCTCGCGTACTGATCCAGCGGCGCATGGTGTTTTCTTCGGGCATTGAGACGGTGCTCCAAAAGGCACGCCGGCACGCCGCGGTGGGCGAATGGGCGCACGCGCTCCTGATTCTTCGAGATCATGGAGAGACGGCGCGCGCCGTGCCCGAGCTGGCAACGATGCGAGCCGATGCTGAGCTGCGTACTGGTCATCCACGCGAGGCGCGGCAGTGGCTCGCCGCTGTGTTGCCAACCATCGAGCGAAGCGGCGACCGGGCAGCACTCAGGAAGGCGGTCAATCAACTTGGCGTCGCGCAAATCGAGCTTGGCTCGCTCGAAGAAGCTGAACGCGTGTTCGGCCGCGCTCTCGAGCTGGCTCGGGCCGATCGTGATGATTTGCTCATCGCCCATGCGACCAACAACATGGGCGCGATTGCCAACATCCGCGGACGTCGCGACGAAGCGCTGGCGCTCTATCAGCTGGCGATTCCCGCCTATCAGCGCCTGGGGAATGTCGCTGGTCTCGCCCAGAGCCTCCATAACATGGCGATCAGTTTTCGCCATCTCGGCCAATTGGAGCGTGCCGAAGAATACGCGCGACGCGCAATCGGTTACGCAACCGAGTGCGCCAATGACTCGTTGCTCGCCCTGGCCTGGCTCGAGCGCGCCGAGCTCCTGCTGCAATCGGGAGACGCGGCGCTCGCCGAAGTCGGAGCCGCTCGCGCCGCCGATCAATTTGAGCGTGTAGCAGACCCGATTCGGCAAGCGGACGCCTTTCGTGTCGTTGGCGCCTCTCGGCTCGCCCTCGGCCACCTTGGCACTGCCGAGGAGGCGCTCGCGCGCGCGCTCGATATGGCCCGGGAGCACGGCAGCCGTTTGGTGGAAGGAGAGGTCTTGCGCGTGTTTGCCGAATGCCTCGTGAAGCGCGGCGATCTCGGCGGCGGCCAGCGAGAGATCGCGAAGGCCATCGGTATCTTCACCGAGCTTGGCGCCGAGGAACAGCGCGGCGAGGCCTTGTCATGGGCAGGCCGGACGTGGAACGGCGAGATGCATAACGACTGAGTCACGCTTCGACGGACAAGATGCCAATGGCACCTTTTTGTCCATGACCGAAGCCGTGGTTCACGAAGGGGAATTCTCCGGCCACGTCTGCCACGAGCTCGAAGATCATACCACCACCGGCGGCGACATCAAACGTCTGCACGCCATGGATCGCGTTGGCCGGCGGTGAACCGAGATACACCGTATCGAATTGTTCGCCGACGATGTGAAAGGCACAAGGAACGGTGGGTCCCGCCGTGACGACATAGAAACGAACCCGATCGCCACGCTTCACCTGGATCGGCTGCGCTTGGTACTGCCCGGGCCGGCCGTTGAAGGCGACGTAGTCCGGAAGCGTCGCCAACATTTTTGTATAGTCGAACGGCTGCACACCGTTTGCTGCAGCGGCGGCGAGGTAAAACTCGTTCTGGACGAGCACGAATTCCCTTGCGGGTGGCAGTGGTCGTGGGGGGTCGACGATGATCGCACCGAACATGCCCGCGCCGAGGTGCATGAGGACAGGCGCACTGCCGCAGTGATAGAGAAACGCGCCCGCATAACGGGGCTTGAAGGAATAGTTCACCGATTGACCTTTGGCCACCGATCGAAACGCCATCTTGGGATCGATCTGCGCCGCGTGAAAGTCCATCGAATGGGGAATCTCGCCCTCGTTCGTCAATGTGAAGTCAATGGTGTCGCCGACGCGGCAATGCACGATCGGGCCGGGCATGTTCCCCTCGAACGTCCACGCGGCGACGACGGTGCTGGCAGAGATGCGAATCGGCAGCTCGCGCGCCGTCCAGTGGAGATGCTGCACTCGTTCGTTAGGCAGCGGTGGCAGTATCGGGTCGTACCGTTGGAAGGTCGTGTTCGCGGCCCCGCCGATC
>DATEGN010000048.1:0-6895 GCA_035280125.1 Gemmatimonadaceae bacterium
CCCAATCATTGCCGCTAGCGGCACGATCTCGACGACCATATGCGCATCAGTGCCTTGAGGAATTGATAAACGCTCTTGCATTTTGCAACAGCATGCGAGAGCAAGTATTTATCGTATACTCATCATCAACGTGATGCGTCCGCGCAACACGTTGACGAACGACGATCATCATCACAGCTTGATGGCCCCGTTGTCACATCGTCGCCCCCACACGCGGGGCGTCACCATCATCTGGATGATCGAGCATGCGCCGCCAGCATTCCCGATCCGCGGTTGCTTTGCTCGCGCTCGCACTCTGTACGTGCGACGCGCCGACCGGGCTACACCACGGCCAGGGCCGTCTTACTCTCGAGCCCACGTATTCTCGTGAGGCGCACGACATCGCGCAGAACCTGAGCGCCGCCGGTCTCACCATCGACAAAATCTTCGTCGAAGTCCGCGGCGCGGGCGGCGACGTCCGGTCGAGTCAGGTCATCGACTTCCCCGCCAATCAAAGCCAGGCAACGGTGAAAGTCGCCGTCCGCCTAACGGCCGCGCGCGAGCAGCTCACCGCAACCCTCGAGCTCCGGAGCGGCGCGACGCCGATCTTCTCCTCGGCAACGCCCGTCACCGTCTGGCAATCGCAGACGACGCTCGCGAAGACACTGCCGCTGGCGTACGTCGGCCCCGGTGCGGCCGCGACTCAGCTCAGGCTCCAACCCCCGCAAGCGACAATTGCCCAAACCGCGTCGCAGCAATTCGCAACGAACGCGCTCTCCGCGACCCAGGCAGTCGTCTCCGATCTGCCAATCACGGGCTGGACGTCGAGCGATTCGACGATCGCCAAGGTGTCGGCCTCCGGGCTCGTTCAGGCCATCAAGAGCGGCACCGTCACGATCTCGGCGCACGCGCTCAACTTGTTGGTTGGTACAGCGTCGCTACACGTTGTCGGACTGCCGGCTCGCGTCGCCGTGATCGGCGGCGGCTCGCAGACCGCCACCGTCGGCGCGACGCTCACGCAACCATTTCAGATTCAGGTGTTGAGCGCCGCCAATGAGGGCGTGCCCGGCGTTCCGATCACGTTTCAGGCGGTCACTCCAGGCGGAAGCGTCGGCCTTTCGACGGCGACGACAGACCTTCAGGGTCTCGCCGCGTCGACGGCGACGCTCGGCACCGCGGCCGGCACTTATGAGTTTCGTGCGACCATCACGGGCGTGGGAACCGGTGGACCTCAGCCGGCATCCATCACCGCGACCGCACACGCCGGGGCGGCGGCCGCGATCGCGAAGGTCTCGGGCGACGCACAGAGCGGAACGAGCGGTCAGCCGCTTGCCGCGCCGCTCGTCGTGCGCATCGCGGATCAGTACAGCAATCCCGTTGGCGGCGCGAACGTCACCTTCACCCGCATCGCGGGAACTGGCGCGATCGGCTCGTCAACGGTCGTGACCGGCGCTGACGGACTCGCGAGCACAGCGTATACGTTAGGCACGGTAGCCGGCGGTGAATCGATTCGTGCCGACGTCGCGGGGCTCACCGGTGTCGCCACCACGTTCACTATAACGAGTAACGCGGGCGCGCCGAGTGATCTCGCCGCACCGACCGGTGATTCGCAGAGGCTCACTGTCGGTGCGTCGCCGACGGCGCCGCTCGTCGCACTGGTGACTGACAACAATGGCAATCCTGTTCCTGGGGTCACGGTCGCGTGGCGAATCAACAGTGGCTTCGGCTCGTTGAGCGGCGATCATTCGATCACCAACGCCATCGGCGAAGCGACGATCACGTTCGCAACCGACGGGCATGCCGGGACGACGTTGATCACGGCCTCGGTGGGTGCGTCGTCGAAGCTCTTCACCGTTATCGTCGACCCGGGTTCTCCCGCGCAGCTCACGAGTAGCAGCGGGAATGGACAGAGCGGCGTCGTCGGGACGGCGCTGAAGGACCAGTTGGGCGTTCTCGTCGTCGACGCACACGGGAACCCCATACCGGGTGTTGCCGTCACGTTCGCCGTCGCGACGAACAACGGCGGTGTCAGCGCCACACAGAGCTTCGCTCCAACGGCCACCGTGAACACAGACGCGACGGGCTCCGCGCGCGTTGCGTGGCAACTCGGGTCCGCGGCTGGTCCGCAGACGGTCGGCGCGACGGTTTCGGGCCTAACGATGCTCACCTTCTCCGCAACGGCCACCGCCGGCTCGGCGTCGCAGATCGCCATCGTCACCGGCAACAATCAGAGCGCCGCGGCGGGCGCGACATTACCGGTCGCGGTGGCGGTTCACGTCATGGATGGCTTCGGCAATCCTGAGGCCGGGATGAGCGTCACCTTCACACCATCCGCCGGAAGCGGCTCGGTCGCGAGCAGCTCGGTGACCACGGACGCGAATGGAATGGCGAGCGGCGGCACGTGGACGTTAGGCACCGCGCCTGGCGTGCAGAACCTCGATGCGAAGGTGGGAACGATCGACGCGAGTTTCAGCGCCACCGCGCTGCCAACGCTTGCCGTCACGCTCACCGGCGCGGGGTCGGGCTCGATTGCATCGCAGCCGGGAACGATTGCATGCACCCTGGCATCCGGCTCGGCAAGCGGAACTTGCTCGTCGGTGACGCCACTCGATCAGGTCGTCGTTCTGACGGCGACGCCGACCTCGAACAGTACCTTCGATGGCTTCGGCGGAGTCTGCGCGGCGAAGAACCCGTGCAGCGTGACGATGAGTCAGTCACAAACCATCGCGGCGAGCTTCTCCCGAGTTCAGCGAACACTCACGATCTCGGCCGGGGCTGGCAATGGCGTCGTGACCAGCTCACCCGCGGGAATCAATTGCACCATCGCCAAGGGCGCGTCCGGCGCGAGCGGTTGCACGGCGACATTCGTGGACGGAACGCCGGTGACGTTGAGCGCAGCGCCGGCCGCCGGATTCAAACTCACTGGATGGGGAAGCCCTTGCTCGGGCTCGACGACGTGCGTGCTCGCAATGACGCAAGACCAAACGATGAGCGCCATGTTCTCCCTTGGCACGTGGAGCGTCCTGCCAATGCCTACGGCGCCATCACTGCACGGTATCTGGGGCAACTCCGCTTCACAGATCTTCGCGACGGGATCCGGAACCGTTCTCAAGTCCGATGGTCAGACGTGGAGCTCGACGAGCGACGCGAGCTTCGGAACGCTCTGGGGCGTCTGGGGCTCGTCGGCCACCGATGTCTACGCGACAACGGCATTCGGCTCGACACAGGGCCAGGTACTGCATTACGACGGTGCGGCATGGACCGCGGTGAGCACGCCAAAGTCGGTAGGCCTGTACGGCGTTTGGGGTACCTCGGCGAACGACGTCTACTTCGTCGGCGACCAGGGCACGTTGCTGCACTACGACGGCAACGGCGGCTGGAAACAGATTTCGACCTCGACGGGCTCGCCGCTCCTGGGAATCTGGGGAAGCTCGTCCAGCGACATCTACATCGTGGGTCTCAACGGCGTCTCGCTCCACTACGATGGACAGCGGGTCACGCCATTCACGTTGCCGAATCTCACGACCGAACCTAACGAGGCTGTCGAGGCACTTGGCACGGTGTGGGGCAGCGCCGCGAATGACGTCTGGATCGGTGGTGGCCTATCCGCAGGCGACGTTTGGCACTTCAACGGTACCGGGTGGAAGAAGTGCACCGTGTGGACGATTCCAGGCTCCACGGGCCAAGGCGTGAACGGCCTCTGGGGAACGTCGAGGTCCGATGTCTGGGCTGTCGGTGAGGGCGGAGCCTATCACTTTGACGGAATGACATGGAGCGCGGCGTCACTGCCGACCAGTGGGTCGACAACCCTGATTCAGGTGTGGGGGTCAGGGTCGCTGAATGTGTTCGCGACGGGAGTGTCGAACGGAACGGGCGTGATTCTGCGATACCAATAGTTCGGATCGCCCCAGGAATAATCGCCCTCTCTAGTGTCAGGCGACTCCTAAGGCGTCGCTCGCTCGTACACGGACTTTCCGCCCACGACCGTCATAACAATCTTCGTATCGCGAATCGTCTCCGGCGAAATCTTCGTGAGATCGCGGTCGAGGATGACGAAATCCGCGAGCATTCCCTTCGCGAGCGTTCCCTTCTCCTTCTCCATGAACTCGGCGTAGGCGGCGTTGCTCGTGTAGGCGCGAAGCGCGTCCTCGACGCTGATCTTCTGCTCGGGAATCCACCCGCCCGGGTTCTTGTCGTCGAGTGTGCGACGCGTGACCGCGGCGTAAATCCCCTCGATCGGCGTCGCCGGCGCAACGAACCAGTCGCTGCCGAAGGCGAGCCGCACGTTCGCGTCACGGAGTGATCGAAAGGCGTACGTCGTCTTGGCGCGCTCGTGCCCGATCACCTTCTCCGCCCAACGGCCGTCGTCGATCGCGTGATAGGGTTGCATGCTCGCGATGACGCCCAATGGAGCGACGCGCGGAATGTCGGCAGGGGCGATGTGCTGCAGGTGCTCGATACGGAAGCGCCGGTCGCGCGGACCGTCCTCCTTCTCGACGCGCTGATAGATGTCCAGCTGCGTGCGAATCGCCTTGTCGCCGATGGCGTGCACGATGACTTGCAGCCCCGCTTTGTCGGCGCCTGATGTCCATTCGTAGAGATGCGCCGGCGTGTTGACGAACAATCCCGTGTCGTTCGGTGCGTCAGTAAATGGCTGCAGCATCGCGGCCGTGTGCGATCCTAACGATCCATCGACGAATCCCTTCAGGCCGCCGATGTGCAGCCATGCGTCGCCGCGGCCACGCGCCTTCACCGTATCGCGCAGCTGCGCCCACGAGGCGAGCGGCACGACAGCGTAAATACGAGTCTTCATGCGTCCCGACGCGTGCGCGCGCTGGAACGCAGCGAGATCGGCGAAGGTGCCCATGTTGTGCACCGACGTCACGCCGTTGCCGGCGACGTAGCCCATCGCGGCATCAACGGCTCGGTCAGTTAGCTCCTCAGAAGGATCCGGAACCGCCCGATCCACCAATGACGTCGCGTTGTCCTTGAGAATGCCTGTGGGGGCGCCATCGGCGCCGCGCACGATCGTGCCGCCGGAAACCTCCGCCGTGCTCGCATCGACGCCGGCGGCGCGCAAGGCAGCGCTGTTCGCGAGACTCATGTGTCCGTCGAGGCGATTGATCCAGACGGGATTGTTAGGCGTCACGGAGTCGATCCAATCGCGACGCGGAAGCTCACCGCCCCACTGCTCGTGATCCCAGTTCCCCTCGGTGATCCACGTACCCGGCGGTACGGTCGCCGCGTATTCCTTGATGCGGCGAATGAAGTCGGCGGGCGTTTTGGCGTCGCGCAATTGAACGGAGGAGAGTCCGAAGCCGCCGCTGATGAAGTGCACGTGTGAGTCGATGAAGCCCGGAACGACCATCATGCCGCCCGCGTCGATGACTCGCGTCGATGATGTAGCGAGTTTTTTCACCTCCGCGCTCGTGCCGACAAGCGAAATGCGTTCACCGTCGACAGCAATGGCATCCGCCCAGGGACGTCGCGGGTCGCCGGTCCAGACGCGGGCGTTGACGACCGCGAGCGTGGGCGCGAGAGCAGCGCCAGCCGTCGCGGAGCGATTCGTGCCTTGACCGTTCATGTCGCTCACGGGAGAGAGTGAAAGGGCCGCGAGCGCGGCAGCGAAAAAGCGGTGGGACGAGAGTGACATGTCGATTCGTCGCAAGGAGACGCTGATGGCCAAGCTGCATGGGTGATAAGCACAGAGCGGCTCAAGAGTGTTGGCGCGGACATACCAATGGAAGAGTCATCGCCGCTTGACCCGCCGGCTTGGATCGTGCACCATTCGTGGTATGTGGGGAGTAGCCGGCCGGCGCAATCGCGCCGGATCGGTCGATCGTCAAGACGGGGCACCATGAGCTCCCGGTCGACCGAATGGCGCGTGCAACGGGCGCGCTAATGGCGAGACCACTACGGCATCGCGTGATGCCGTAGTGGTCTCGCTTTTTCTTGTTTCCTATCGGGCTGACGGAAATGACAGAATGGTAGGGATCGCGACCAACGTGTGGTTCTGGGTCGTCTTCATCGTCTTCGTGCTGGCGATGTTGGCGCTCGACCTCGGCGTGTTCCATCGAGAAGAGCATGTCGTTCGCCCGAAGGAAGCGGCGATCTGGGTGGCCGTGTGGGTCGGTCTCGCGCTCATCTTCGCGGGCGGCCTCTACGCGATCTATGGGCATCATGTCGCGCTGACCTTCCTCACCGGCTACGTCATCGAAGAGTCGCTGAGCATCGACAACATCTTCGTGATGGTGCTCATCTTCGAGTACTTCAGGGTGCCGGCATCGTGTCAGCATCGTGTGCTGTTCTACGGGATCCTCGGCGCGCTCGTTATGCGTGGGCTGTTCATTGGACTCGGCACCGTGCTGCTCGCGCGCTTTCACTGGGTGATCTACGTCTTTGGCGCGATGCTGATCGTCACCGGCATTCGCATGGCGCTCAAGCAGGATGAGGAATTCGAGGGAGAAAAGAATCCGGTGGTCCGCGCCGCCCGGAAGATCCTTCCGCTGACGCCCGAATTCCATGGCAAGCACTTCTTTATACTGGAGAACGGGAAGCGATTGGCCACTCCGCTTTTTCTCGTGCTCATTCTCGTCGAGGTGACTGACCTCGTCTTCGCGATCGACTCGATTCCGGCAATCTTCGGTGTGACCCGAGACCCGTTCATCGTCTTCACGTCGAATATTTTCGCGATTCTTGGATTGCGCTCTCTGTACTTTCTGCTCGCCGCCGTCGTCGATCGTTTTTATCTGCTCAAGTACGGCATCGCAACCATCCTCACTCTCGTTGGTGCGAAGATGATCGGCGAGCAATGGTTCCACATCGACGTGCTGTGGTCGCTCGTGGTGATTCTCGGCGTGTTGGCGATTTCAATCGGGGCGAGCCTGATTTGGCCGCAACGCGACAAGGGCCCACG
>DATEGN010000049.1:0-5258 GCA_035280125.1 Gemmatimonadaceae bacterium
TCAGCCAAAGGCATTGAATTGCCCGTTCTTATGTCGGAGCCGGGGCCACTCACCACACTGTCGCCGACCTTGAGCCCTTTCGGGTGAATGATGTAGCGGCGCTCGCCGTCCGCGTACTCGACCAGCGCGATGCGGGCGGAACGATTCGGATCGTATTCGATCTCTTTCACCGTCGCCGTCACACCGAACTTGTCGCGACGGAAATCGATGATGCGATACTTCCGCTTGTGGCCACCGCCACGACGGCGCATCGCGATGTGCCCGTGGTTGTCGCGGCCACCGCTCTTTTTCAACGGCTCGACGAGCGACTTCTCCGGTTCCTGGCGCGTGATTTCCGAGAAATCCGCGACGGAACGGAAGCGTGAGCTCGCTGTGATCGGTCTGAACTGACGAATCGGCATTCTCTCTACCTCAGCCTTCGAAGATCGGGATCGAGTCGCCCTCGGCGAGCTTCACGACCGCTTTCTTCCAGTTGGGACGGCGACCCGCCGTCTTGCCAAGCCGCTTCACCTTGCCCCGATGGTTCGACGTCCACACGCCGACCACGCGCACGCCAAAGAGCTGTTCGATGGCACCGCGAATCTGCGGCTTCGAGGCCTTCGGGTGCACTTCGAACGTGTACTCGGCACGATCCTGGTAAGCCGCGGAGCTCTTCTCCGTGATCAGCGGCCTAACGATCAACTCGTGTAGTGTCGGCATCGATTACTTCCCCTTCTTCTTGGTCGACTTCGAGGCGGACTTCTTCGCTGCGGACTTCTTCGCGGCTGGACGCTTCTTGGCCGCCTTCTTGGCCACGCCGGCTCCGCGCGTCGCTGCCTTCTTCGCGCCTGCCTTCGATGCTGCCTTGCGGGCGCTCTTTGCACCCCGCGTCCCTCGACCCTCGTCGCGCGCTTCATCTTCGACTGGCTCGAGCTGAGAGCCGAGCGCACCGGACTCGATGAGCACGACGTCGGACCAGAGGATGTGATAGGTCGAGACGTCGGCGTACGGCATCACGTGCACGAGCGGAAGATTCCGTCCGCTGAGGAATACATTCGCCTTTACGCCTTCGGTGAGGATCAGAACTTTTTTATCCGCGACGCCTAAACGGCTGATCAAGTCGACGAGCTGTTTGGTTTTTGGCGCCTCGTACGAGAGGGCATCGATGATGAAGATCGAGCTCTCACGCGCCCGCGCGTTGAACGCGCTCTTGCGCGCGAGCTGCCGCACCTGGCGCGGCACGTACTGCGCGTAGCTGCGCGGAATCGGACCGAACACCGTGCCGCCGCCCACCCACTGCGGCGCGCGGATCGAGCCCTGGCGCGCGCGGCCGGTGCCCTTCTGCTTCCACGGTTTTTGATTGCCGCCCGATACGTATTTGCGAATCTTTGTCGACGCGTTGCCCTGGCGCTGGTTGGCGAGATACGCCTTCACCGCCTGATGCATCACGGGCATGTTCACGGTGCCATCGAACAGCGCGGCTGGCAGCGTCACGCTCTCGCGCTCCGCGCCCTGTGCCGTGTAGGCAGCCGCCTGAAATGTCGTGGTCTCGGCCATTCTCTTACGCCTGCTTCTCGACGAGGACGATCCCGTTCTTTGGCCCCGCCACCGAGCCGCGGACGTAGATCAGGTTGCGCTCCGCATCGATCTTCTCGACGCGCAGTCCGATTTGCGTGTGCTGCTCCGCACCGTAATGGCCCGGCATCTTCTTGCCCTTGATGACGCGCGACGGATCCGTGCCTGGTCCGACCGAGCCCGGCTTGCGGTGACGCGTATTGCCGTGCGTGTTCGGTCCGCCGCCAAAGCCGTGTCGCTTCACGACGCCCTGGAATCCACGACCTTTCGTGGTGCCCATGACCTTCACGAGCTCACCGGCCGTGAAGACGTCGACCTTCACCGCGTCACCGACGTTGTACGACGGGATCTCGATTTTCGCGTTGCCCGGCTCGTCGAGACGGAAGCTGCGAAGGACGCGAGGCGCGTAGTCGAGCCCCGCCTTTTTCGCGTGGCCAATCTCGGCCTTCGTCGCGCGACGTCCACGCGGTGTGCGACCGGTGTCGCCTTCCCGCGCGGTACGCTGCCGCTCGAAACCGAGCTGCACCGCGGCGAATCCCGCGGTCGCCTTCTCCGTCACGCCGAGCACAGGATTCGGCTCGGCAGAAATGACGGTGCAAGGCACCTGTTCACCGCTTTCGTTGAAGATCTGGGTCATGCCCAGTTTGCGTCCAATAATCCCAATCATGTTCCAAAAGGGGCTAGGGGTTAGGGGATAGGGTCTAGGAGAATTCGGACTTGGGTTGTTCACCCTTGCCCATACTCCCCTAGCCCCTAGCCCCTCACTCCACCTTGATTTCCACGTCCACGCCCGCCGGCAAATCCAGCTTCGTGAGCGCGTCCACCGTTTGCGCGCGCGAATCGAGAATGTCGATGACGCGTTTGTGCGTCTTCAGCTCGAATTGCTCGCGCGATTTCTTGTCGACGTGTGGCGAACGGAGCACCGTCCACCGCTGTGTCTTCGTCGGCAGCGGAATTGGACCGGAGACTTGCGCTCCCGTCTTTTCCGCCGTTCGTACGATGTCCGCCGATGCCTGATCGATCACCGCGTGATCGAAAGCCTTGAGGCGAATCCGGATTCTGCCAGCCATGACAAACTCAGGGGCTAGGGTCTAGGGCCTAGGGGCTAGTGTGAACGAGGAGCTGGGCGTTAGGCCCTAGCCCCTGGTCTCTCGCCCCTATCCCCTCACTTCAGGATCTTCGTAACAACGCCCGCGCCGACCGTCCGTCCACCCTCGCGGATGGCGAAGCGAAGCTGCTCTTCCATGGCGATCGGCGTGATCAGTTCGATCGTCATCTGGATGTTGTCGCCCGGCATGACCATCTCCGTGCCCGCCGGCAATTCCACGTTCCCAGTCACGTCCGTTGTACGGAAGTAGAACTGAGGACGATAGCCCTTGAAGAACGGCGTGTGTCGGCCGCCCTCTTCTTTGGTGAGGACGTAGACCTCGGCCTCGAATTTCGTGTGCGGCGTGATCGAGCCCGTCTTGGCGAGCACCATCCCACGCTCGACGTCCTTCTTGTCGATTCCGCGGAGGAGCAATCCAACGTTGTCGCCTGCCTCACCCGTGTCGAGCAGCTTACGGAACATCTCGACACCCGTGACGACCGACTTCTTGTCGGAGCCGAAGCCAACCAGCGACACTTCCTCGCCGACCTTGATCTTGCCGCGATCGATACGTCCCGTCGCCACGGTGCCGCGACCGGTGATCGAGAACACGTCTTCGACCGGAAGCAAGAATGGCTTGTCCGTCTCGCGAACGGGCTGCGGAATGAACGTATCGAGGGCGTTATAGAGCTCGTTGATCTTTTCGATCCACTGCTTGTCGCCCTTGAGCGCGCCCGACGCCGAGCCACGAATCACCGGCGCTTCGTCGCCGGGGAAGTCGTACTTGCTCAACAGCTCGCGCACCTCGAGCTCGACGAGATCGAGAAGCTCGGGATCGTCGACCAGGTCGCATTTGTTGAGGAACACGACGACCTGCGGCACGTTGACCTGACGGGCGAGCAGAATGTGCTCGCGCGTCTGCGGCATGGGGCCGTCAACCGCGCTCACGACCAGGATCGCGCCGTCCATCTGCGCGGCCCCCGTGATCATGTTCTTCACGTAGTCGGCGTGCCCTGGGCAGTCGACGTGCGCGTAGTGGCGCTTTTCGGTCTCATATTCGACGTGGCTGGTCGCGATCGTCAGGATCTTTGTCGCGTCGCGACGGCCCTGTGACTCGGATGCTTTCGCCACTTCGTCGTAAGGCACGTACTTCGTCCCCCACCCCTTGTCCGCCGACACCTTGGTCAGCGCTGCGGTGAGCGTCGTCTTCCCGTGGTCGACGTGGCCGATGGTGCCGACGTTTACGTGCGGCTTTGTCCGCTCAAACTTTGCCTTTGCCATTGTGCAATCCCGTGTGTGTTGGGGTCCCTCTCTGCGTGGCGCGTGTTTCGTGGTGCGTGGCGCGACTCGCCCTTCGGCAGTCACGCGCCACGCGCCACGCTCCACGCACAACGCACATCACGCTTTCACTTTCGCAACAATCTCTTCCGCTTTCGACTTCGGTACTTCCTCGTAATGCGCGAACTCCATCGAGTACACCGCGCGGCCTTGCGACATCGAGCGAAGCTTCGTCGAGTACCCGAACATCTCCGCCAGCGGAACCGTTGCGGCGATCACCTGCGCTTCGCCGCGCTGTGTCATGCCGCCGATCTTTCCGCGGCGTGACGACAAATCGCCCAGCACGTCGCCCATGTATGCGTCGGGCACGACGACTTCGACGTTCATCATCGGCTCGAGGAGCACAGGACCGGCACGCTTCGCCGCCTCCTTGAACGCCATCGATCCCGCGATCTTGAACGCCATTTCGCTGGAATCAACCTCATGATATGAGCCGTACACCAGCTCGACTTTCACATCAACCATGGGGTACCCAGCCAACACTCCGTTTTCCAATGCTTCCTTTATGCCCTGCTCGACCGGCGCGATGTATTCCCGCGGAATCACGCCGCCGACAATCTTGTCCTCGAATACGAAGCCAGCGCCGGGGCCCGACGGCTCCATGTTGATGACCACATGGCCGTACTGACCCTTACCGCCGGACTGTCGAATAAACTTGCCTTCGACTTTCTCCACGCGCCTGCGGATCGTCTCGCGATAGGCGACCTGCGGCCGGCCAATATTTGCGTCGACCTTGAACTCGCGCATCATGCGATCGACGATGATCTCGAGGTGCAGCTCACCCATGCCCGAGATGATCGTCTGCGACGTTTCGGCGTCCGTGTGAACGCGGAACGTCGGATCCTCCTCTGACAGCTTCTGCAACGCAATCGCGAGCTTGTCCTGATCCGCCTTCGTCTTCGGCTCGATGGCAACGTCGATGACGGGATTCGGGAACTTCATCGCCTCGAGGATGATCGGATGATCATCATCGCAGAGCGTATCGCCGGTACGCGTGTCCCGTAACCCGATCGCAGCGGCGATGTCGCCCGCGCGTACTTCTTCGATTTCCTCGCGCTTGTTCGCGTGCATCTGCAACAGACGGCCGATGCGCTCGCGCTTGTCTTTGGTCGAGTTATAGACGTACGAACCCGACTTGAGAACGCCCGAGTACACTCTAAAAAAGGTCAATTTTCCGACGAACGGATCCGTCGCGATCTTGGACGCGAGCGCCGCGAATGGCGCGGTATCAGACGCCTCACGACTCGCCAGATGCTCGTCGTGGTGCGGCAGATGTCCC
>DATEGN010000050.1:0-11471 GCA_035280125.1 Gemmatimonadaceae bacterium
GCCGCGACGCTGCTCGAGTCCTGCGCCGTTGCCCCACCAACGATCACCAGCTGCTTCGCATCTGGCTGAAGCCGTCGCGCCATCTCGATCGTTGGCGCAAAGCGCGACGTAATACCCACGCGCCCGGTGACATTTCGCGGCAACATCGCCGGATCGGTCGCCGGCGGCGCCGTCAGCGCGAACACGACTGGAGTGCCTGGGAAGACATCGCCCAACTGCTCTACCGCGAATTTCAGCGCGCGGCTGCCGACGGGGACGAGGACGTCGATGCCGAAGCCGCGGTACTTCTGCTCGAAGTACGCCTGCAGGTCCGACAGGCGATCGCCGCCTCGGAAACGATCGAGATCCAGCGACTCCTGATAGAACTCGACCGATAGCGGCAGCTCGGATTCAACCGTGACGCGCAGCCGCTGCGTAAACTCCATCATCGGCCGCGTCTCGGCTTGCTGCTGGAAAATCAGGAGAACGCGCGTCGGTGCGCGCGCGCTCTGCCCGGCCGCGAATGGCCCCAGCCCGCCAATGCACAGAACCGTTGCGGCGATAACGAGTGTTCGATCGGCCCGACGTTGCAGCAAGGAAAGTGATTTCTAAAAGTTGTACCGTACCGCGAGCTGTATCTGAAAATACGTGTCGAAGTTGTCGTAGCTGTACCGGCTCATCGTGGGATCGAAGCGATAGATCGGTTGCGATCGTGCTCCTCCCGCTGTTTCGCCGATCTGCGACAGCAGTGGAATCTGATTCGTGGTCGTCAACATCGTTCCCGTTGGCAACTGCTCCCGTCCCCAGTGTGGATTGAGCATGTTGAGAAGGTTGAAGATCTGTATCTCGAGCATGAACGAATGTGCGTGGAGGCTGGGGAGCGCTTGGCGAATCGCCATGTTCGTCTGGCTCACCCAAGGCGAGCGGCAGCTGTTGCGCGACATGATCTGGCCGCGCTGCCTGCGCAAGCACGACGCGCCATCGACGAAGCGCTCGAACGCGACTTGCTGAGCCGCCACTTCGGCCGGCGAGCCACCGAACTGGATCTCGGCGGTATCGAGCGCGGTACGCGGGATATAGATCGGGTCATTCCCAACGGCACCATCGGCATTCAGATCGCCGCGTCCTTGCGTCCCGCCGGCGACGTACGTGTATGGCATTCCCGAGCCGCCGATGTAGAAGAAAGAGACGTCGGTTCGGAACCGCGGCCAGGGCAGGTGAAAGGTGCCGGATCCCCGCGCGCGAAATGGTTGATCGAAATCCGACGTCGTGGGCGTGAGGTCGTTCTCCAGACCAGCCACGGGTCGGCCGTATCGCCAGTCGTCGGCGAGCAGGGCACTCACCGGCCGTGAGCTCTGTACGTCCAACTGGTGCCCGTAGCTGAAGCCGACCGCAACGTCCGCGATACGACTTTGCTTACGCAGCTCGCTCGTGAGGTCGTACGCGTAGTCCCTTGACTGATTCGTGATCGTGATGACATCGCCGAAGGCGGGCGAGACGCGGTTCGGAAGCGCCAGTCCCGAGGCGGTGATCGTTCCGTACATCACACGGCCGCGCGCATCGGCGGCGACGGGTGGGCCGAGATTGATCGCCGAGAAGAGCATGGCGCTCGTCGTGCGCGTGTACAGGCCCTCGAGCGTACCGATGATGCCTAACGGCAACTGCCGATCGATCGCGAGCGAGGCGCGCAGTGTCTGCGGATAGCGCAGTCCCGGATCGATCACGTCGACCTCGCCGTTCGCCGCCGCCGCGAACGTCTCACCGCCGCCGCAGGTCAGCGGCGGATCGCGATAGCTGGTACCGAACGCCGGCGGGGGTCCGGCGTCGGTCGCCAGCGAGCCACACTGAAGCGTTCGCGCCGCGAGCCCGTAGCCGGCAAAGCCCCCGAACAGGAAGAACAGCGGTGGCCGTCCCGTGAAGAGCCCGATGCCGCCACGGACCTGGGCCGCGGTTCCGTCACTCGTCAGGTCGTAGTTGAAGCCGAAGCGCGGCGACCACTGAAGTCGTCCCGAAGGAACGCGGTCGGTGCGGAGGTGGAACACCGAATCGATCGCGGCCACGTACGGAGGTTGGGCGGCAAGCGCTGGCCGATCGGCGCGGAGTCCCAACGTGAGCGACAATCGCGGCGACACCTCCCAATCGTCGCCGATGTAGGCGGCGCCGTTGCTCCCGGACGCCGCCGTTATGCTTCCGGTGTCTCTCGTCACGCGGTAGTGCGACGCCAACCCCAACTGGAACGAATCGAGGCTCGCGAACTCCCAGACCCCGTACGATCCACGGAGCTGAAATGCGCGGAGATCGAACAGCTGCGCCGAAACGCCAACGGTTAGGCGGTGGGCGCCCACCGAAATGGAGAGGTTGTCGGTAAACTCTGTCGTCCAGTTCGCGTTGCGTTGTCCGGTAGCGATCTCGTGCGTCCCCGACTGCAGAACGGCTGGCGCTCCACTCGGTGCGACGACGTCCACGAGCATGAGCGGCTGCTGAACGGTTGGCCGAAACCCGGAGACGATGTCCAGATAACCCACGAGGAGCTCGTTGTACGCACCGTTCGCCAGATTGGAGATGAGCTGAGCGGCGATCGATTCCTTCTTCAGCCAGCGCGAGTGCTGGAGCGACGAGAGCGGAAAGCAGGCGGTGGTCGGACAGTCGGTCGGAGCAAGCATCGTCGGGCGTGCGAAGATGGCGCTGTCGCCGGAACCGTAGATTCCACGAACGCTGATCCTGCTGTTCCATTTGACGAGTGGCGCGTCGAGGCGGAGAAAGACACTCGTTGATGGATTGGCGTTGGTCACCGGTCCTGCCGAGCCGCCGTCGAGGCCGTGTGCGCTGAGAATGTTCTGAAAGCGCGTGATGTCGGCCGGGTTGACCGGGAGCGCGCTCTGATTCGAGAGTGCTTCACCGACGAACGGGCCGGCGGCGGGAATCAACCGCCGTTGGAAGTCGGTCGCGGCGAAAAACAACAGACGATCGCGGAGGACGGGTCCACCGAGCGAAAAGCCGAATTGCTCCTTCTCATAGGGCGCGCTGCGCACGAGCGGCACGTCGGCGCCAAGTCTCTCGTTCGTGCCGTAACCGAAAAGGCTGCCCTGGAGCTCATTGGTGCCGCTCCGCGTTACGACATTGACGCCCGCACCCGCAAAGCCGCCTTGGCGCACGTCGAAGGGAGAGAAGAGCACCTGATACTCTTTCACCGCGTCCAACGGCAGCACGCGACCACCGTACAGAGCGCCGGCCGCCAGATTGCTCGACGGTACTTGATCACCGATGCCGTCGATACGGATGCCGTTCGTGCGCGTTCCCGCGCCGGTCGGCGTCAAGGGAAATATGGTCGACATCTGTGGAACGAGCCTAACGAGATCGTACAGATCGCGATTGATGACCGGCACCTGGCGAATCATGGAGTCCGACACGAGGGCCTCGGTTCCCTGGTGCGCGCGCGAGAACGTGCGCTCTCGCACCGCCTGGGTCACGACTCCCTCCAGCGTCACCGGCTGCTGCGCGAGCACGACGTCGACATTCAGTTGCTGGCCGAGGCTAAGAAAAAATCCCTTCCGTGTCTGCATCACCGAGCCGATACGGCGCGCCGTCACCGAGTACGGTCCACCGACGTCGAGGCCGGCGACGAGATAGCGCCCATCGGACCGCGATGTCGCGCGCATCGAGAGGCCAGTTGCCGCCCTGGTCACCACCACTTCGGCACTGGCGAGTCCGCGTCCGTTCTCGTCGAGGATGCGCCCCGCGATCGCTGCCGTCGTCGGTCCCTGGGCGCTGAGGCATCCCCCAACACCGTGGAGAGGAGAAATGAGGAGGCAGCAACATGACGAAATGATGAAACGACAGACCGACTCGCGCATCGAAGCACCGGTGCTCGGCGACAGCGAACCAAGACTTCCGCCGCTTCGTCGAGCGCGACGCCCGAGAGACTCTCGGCGATGTCATCGCAGCGCCGTTGGCCGAGACGACTCCGGCAACTTCTCCGCTGTCGAGCCGGGCTCAATTGGACTTTGGACCAAGTCTGCAGTTAAAGGGCTTTGACCAGAAACCACAGCTAACTTACGAGAGCGGCACCACACCAGCCCGCGATCTGCGACACTCACCTTGGCTCTTCTGGCGGCGCCATTTCCCCGGAGACGGCCATGAGGAATTCCGGTCAGCGGAGTACTTCGTACACACCCGCAGAGGACGCGAGTGCCGCGCGATTGGTTCGCGCGTTCGATGAGTCCGTTCGCGGGTCTACGGCCGTCAACGGAGAGCTCACCGCGGCGGTGTGTGCGTACGTCGGCGAGCTACAACGCCAGCAGCTACTACCCGAACGCGTGCTCATCGCACTCAAGCATGTCCTCAGCCACGTGGACGCCTACCCCATGAATCACCCTGATCCCGACTCGCTGCTCCAGCGCGTAATCAGCCTGGCGATCAATGAGTATTACCGCCTCGAGGTGGCAGGATCGCGCGGCCCGCGAGCTCGCGATGGCAGCCGCGATGATCTCGCTGCACAAGAGCGCGGGATCGCTTGAGTCGACGCACTCCGACGACGATTCGTCTTCCGCATTGACCAGCTGGTCAACAAGGCGCGATCTGTCCCGGACGGTCGCTGTCGCGATTCTGGCCCCAGGCTATCTTTCGCGACGCGTGAGCCTGAGAGTCGAGTCCCTGGTGGAGCATTCGTGAAAAAGACGCAGCGATGTTGGGCAATGAATTGTACAGAGTGCGGCGGTTTCGTACCCCTTCGCGATGTCCAAGTCGGTGAGCTCGTCGCGCCGCAACTGAAGGGCAGCGCGAACTGCGTACGTTGCGGCGCACCCAATGTCATCACAAATGCCACCCTCTTTCTCATCGACGGCCAACGCCTGCGGCGGATCAGGCTCAGCGCACCGGTCGACGAGGTGAAATGACGGACCGGGGACGTCGTCCTTCCCGTCGTCCCTCGCCCGCCCCGTCAGCAAATACTTAACGCGCCAGTTGGATTGACACGCTATGTGCGATAGACCACATTGCACTACCGCGATGTTTGTCACCAGCGCGGACTGAACCCCCGTAAATCGGTTTAGACCCTCCGGCGCTCCTGGCGACGCCATCACTTGGCCCCCAGGAGTCCGCAGTGGATATCGGTCCCGGCATGGCGCCGGACACGAAGAATTGGCGTCCGCTCGTCGCAGCGTACCAGCGCCCCCGGACGCATCGTGCCGTGCTCCAACTCGCGACAACCCTGCTTCCGCTCGCCATTGTCTTCGCGAGCATGTATCGGCTTCTCGGCATGTCCTTCTGGTGGACGGCGGTTCTCGCGCTGCCGGCGGCGGCGCTGCTCGTGCGGACGTTCGTGCTGATGCACGATTGCGCGCACGGATCCTTCTTCGCGTCGCGGCGAGCGAATCGCGTCGTCGGCGCTGTTACTGGTTTGCTCACCCTCATGCCCTTCGAGCACTGGCGCCACGAGCATGCGCTGCACCACGCGTCGGCCGGCGACCTCGATCGTCGTGGCCACGGCGACGTGCCCACGTTGACCGTCCGTGAGTATCTCGCGCGCTCGCGGTGGGGGCGACTTTGCTACCGCTCGAGCCGGCACCCGCTTGCCTTTCTGCTGATTGGCCCGGTGTTTTTCGTTCTGGAGAAGCGACTGCCGCCTCGTGGACCGACCGCCGGTCGACGACAGATCCTCAGTGTCTGGATCACGAACGCCGTTATCGTGCTCGCTGGTGGAGGACTCGCGACACTCTTGGGACCGCGCGTCCTTCTCGTCTATCTGCCCGCCTACTATCTCGCGGTCGCCGCGGGACTCTGGCTCTTCTTCGTGCAGCACCAGTTCGAAGGGACATACTGGGAGGAGCACGAGCGCTGGGACTACACCACCGCCGCAATCGCGGGAAGTTCCTATTTCCGGCTCCCTCGGCTTCTGCAATGGGTCACGGGCAGTATCGGCTTTCATCACGTCCATCATCTCGGCCCGCGGATTCCGAACTACAATCTTCAGCAGTGTCACGACGAAAATCCGATGTTTCATCGCGCGACCGTTGTCACGCTGCGACAGAGCTTCTCCGCGCTGCGCCTTGCGCTCTGGGATGAAGCGGCGGGTCGACTCGTCTCGTTCGACGTGGCGGACCGGTCCGTCCGCGACGGAGCTCCGGACCAGGTCAGTATCTTCTAATCAGGCGTGCATCACTGGATGCACCGTCAGGCTCGATTGCTCGAGCCGCGCATTCCACTCCGACAACGAGGCGGACAGGCGTCCCCTTCTGCCGCAAGGGAATGTTCCCATGCGACCGGAGGATGACCCATGCACGCTGTTTCGCGGCGATCACGGCCACCAACGCCAAGGCCACCACCACGCAACCAGTTACTGCAGGCGCTGACGGTCTCCGATTACGAGCTGATCGCGCCGGAGCTGAGGCCCATTTCGCTCGCGGTGGGAGAGACAATGTCCGACGCCCACACGCCCTCACGCCATGTCTACTTTCCGGAGACGGCCGTGCTGTCGCTCATCATCGTTATGGAGGACGGGGCGACCGTCGAAGCGGCTACTGTCGGAAACGAGGGCATCGCCGGTCTCTCTGCCTTACTCGGCGGCGGCACAATGAGCTCCCGGTGTCTGGCGCAAATCTCTGGTGATGCACAGCGTTTGTCTGCTTCCGCACTCTCTCGGGCCGTTGCCGTGAGTCCGGCCCTCGATCGCCTCCTGCGGCGTTATGCGCAGGCATTCATCAATCAGTTGGCGCAGTCGGTCGCGTGCAATCGGTTGCACTCCATCGATCAACGATGTGCGCGCTGGCTGCTCATGACGCACGACCGCATCGGCGGTGGAGACACCTTCGATCTGACCCAGGAGTTCCTTTCCTACATGTTGGGTGTGCGGCGCGAAGGCGTGTCGGCGGCGTCGCGCGCACTGCAGCACCGTGGCATCATTCGCTACCGTCGCGGCCATATCTCGGTGCTCGATCGTTCGGCGCTCGAACGTGCTTCGTGCGAATGCTACGGCGAGACGCGCACCGACTACGCGCGTCTCTTCGGAAAAACTGTGCCGGCCCTTCCTCCGGTATGAGCGTCAGCGAATGCCGTCGAGCATGTGCGCGGCCGCGTCGAAGTGTTGCCGGACGCTGAACCCCTTGGGGTCGATGACGGCTTGGAGAGCGCAGCCGTGGATGAAGCTCACGGCGACGGCGGCGACGCCATCCGGCGTCGAGGTCGTCCGATTGCGCCCGCCGTTCGTCCGTCGCGGCGCCGCTCGGTCAGCGAGCACCGACTTCGTGATGACGCGAAACGACGCGCGGTAGCGATCGAGCGCGGCGCTCACCCGTCGCCGAATGAGGGCATTGCGCACACCGAGGGCCCAGTACTCGAGAAAGAGGCGAAAGGGACGTGGATCGGCCGAGAGTCGGTCCATCTCGGCGCGCAACAAGGCGTCGAGGCGCTCGGCTGGCCGCGTTAGGCGTTCGATGGCCGGGGGCACGCGCAGCACGGTCGTCGCCTCGAGCACGCTGTCGAGCAGGGAGGCGACCAACGCGTCACGACGGTTGAAGTGAAAGAGGACCGTGCCGTGGCTGACGTCGGCGCGTTCGGCGACTGCGCGGACGGTGAGCGCCTCGATGCCATGCCGCGCGGCGACGTCGTAGGCGGCGCGGAGAATGTCACTGCGTCGGTATTCTTGCGGGGCCTTCTGGCCGGGCATTGCGACTCGTTGACGGCGCCCCACCGGGGGGGCCTGAAGCGTATTGACCAGCTGGTCAGACGCCAAACCTAGCTTGTATTGACCATATGGTCAACGGCCACGATGCTGAGTTGCGATTCTCCGCGCGGGTGCTACACTTGAAGGAGCGATACACGCGCACCGCGCGTGGACAAGTTCCGACCGACTCGGGGGCCTGCCACAGCGGGCCTTTTTTTGCCCCACCGGATCACGCCGCCGCCGTTCCGTCGTGGCCGCTGCCGACCAACCTAACGGCCGCTCCAGCGGAGGATTGCCATGAAGGAGGGAACGATCGAGCTCGAAGGAATAGTTTCCGATGTCCTCCCCAGCGCCATGTTCCGGGTCGATCTCCAGAATGGCCACCAGCTCCTGGCAACAACGGCCGGAAAGATGCGGCGATACAGGATCCGTATCCTCGCCGGCGATCACGTGACGGTCGAGGTCTCGCCGTACGATCTCACGCGCGGGCGCATCACCTTTCGACATAAGTGAGTAAATACTCATCACTGCCGGCAACGTACCGACACACCGAGGGCCTATGTATTCGAACGCCATTCTACTCCGTCGTCGACCACCTGATGCTGGCACCATCGGCACCACGGCGGACCACTCGGCGGGCCGCGGATCCGTGCTGACATGAGTCGCCGGACGTCACGAGGTCCGCGTGAGAGGACGCTCGAAGAAGAAGCCGAAGCGGAGGACCTGCAGTTGGCCATTGGCGCGACGCTCGCCGCGACTCCGATCGACGACTATGCCCTTCGGCGCGGCGTGTTGACGTATGTCTCCTCTGAGCGCGGTATCGGCACCTTGCCTGGCGACCTCATTGCGTGCCTCACGACGATCGTGGAAACCTCGAGCGCGCCAACTCAGGCTCGTGAGGCGGTCATGCGCCGCGTGACTCTGTGGTGCCTGGAAGGCTACTTCGGTCGTCTCGGCAAGAGACACAGTGAGGATAACAATGCGGATCGCGTCATCGAGCGCGTTGACCACGGCAGGCTACGGATCCGCGTAGAGGGCTGACCACGCCAGCGCTCGATCCGTGGGGACGTGAGGATATGTGGATGGAGTCGGGTGACGGCGTGAACATCGATCGTTGCGAGAACAGGCACCCGGGTAACGCTTCCCTCCGGGCGGCGTTCCCGCTGCTTGTCGACGAATGGCGGGAATACTGGCAGCAACAGCCGTGGTACCACACAATCCAGGGTGCCGCGCCTGACACGTTGATCGAGGTCCTTCGCGCCGTCCTCGACGCGGCGATGGTGGAGGACGACGCCGCTCGCGTGCACGAGCGGCTCCTGCACGCGGCACTCGCACACGGCGAACAGCGTCGCGCCGACGGCGTTTCGGACGAAACGTTGCTCGGCGAGTACCATGCACTGCGGAAAGCGCTCTGGCGGTACTTGGTCCGCTCCGCGCCTCCCGCCGAGGGTTTAACGACCATCCTCCGTGTCGACGTGGTGATGAGCGCGGCGTCTGGGCTCGCACTGCGCGGCTACATGCGCTCGAGCGTCGATGCCACCTTCCCGTGGGAGCGAGAGCTTGCCCAAACAATGGCAGCGGCGTCCGCGGGCTTGAGCCGCGCGTTAAGCGACCCGCAACATTAATAAGTGCTCGATCGACGAGCACACGGCACTCTGCGTCCGGCATGTTACACGGCCAACGGCGGGTGGCGATCCGTTCGACGAGCTCGTGAACTGTGGCAATCTCTTTGCCTGATTCCGGCGCCCCACGAACCGGTAGAGCGCTCTTAGTTTTCGAGGGAGCCTGCTGCGAGACGGCAATGCAACGAGAAACAGTGCGACTCAAGAACGGCCCGCTCAATGGCGTTGCGATCGTGATCGGGGATGGAGTCGAGGTCATCGACGGGAGCGCTCTCGTTCAAGCCACTCGTCCCGACACAGGAACCCACGTCTTTGCCGAACCGAAGGACGGCCGTGCGCACCGTATTACGATCCGAACAAACGAAGCCAACATCGTCTACGAGCGCACGAGTGATGGCGAGATGACGTACCAGAGCGAAGATAGGCTCGCGTGATCGAACGAATGACTCCTTCAAGTCGGACTCTCCTTTCGGCATTGCTCGTGAACGACACGAGCCCAGTGCCTAACGAACCGCCCGCTCCTCGGTGACCGAGGACGAACTGGCCGACCCTCTGAAACACGTGGCCAGGCAGTTCCACGGCAGGGGCTCGACGCCGAGTGACGCCGACTACGTTACTCACCGCTCGCGCTACGCGACTTGACGTATACTCGCCAGTGACAGCGCGCCCAACGTTGCGTGTGAAGATTCACACACGCAGCGGAGGAGAAAATGACTTCTTCGAGTCAGCTCTCGATGTGCCTCGTCGCGCTCATCACTCTGGCGAGTCTGCCGCAAGCCGCGACAGGACAAGCCCCGATTGATGGCACGCGCGCGGAAATCATAACTGCACCAGACGATCGCTCCGGTCCGCGCTTCGGTGTCGCGTACCTCACGCGCGGCAGCGAGACGGCGAAGCAATTGAACAAGCCATTCTATCCGGTCACGACGCTCTTCGGCTGGCAGTTCGAGCATCCATTTGATGTCGGACCGGAGTTCCCGACCGTCATTTCCGAGCTGGTACTCCTTGTCGGCGGTCTGGAGCAGAACGTCGTGCTGCCAAGCGCGACCTGGCTGATCGGCGTCCGTCAATCCAACGGATTCGAGTTCGGCGTTGGTCCGACAATCACGGGCGCTGGAACGCAAGTCGCCGTCGCCGCCGGGGTCACGCACCGTTTTTCATCGGTCAACGTGCCGATCAACGTTGGCGTCGCGCCCGCGCGAAAGGGAGTCTCCCTCAGCCTCACCGCAGGCTTCAATCTCCGGCGGTGATGACGTCAGGTCGCGATGGCCTGGTTTCGGCCTGAGCTACCGCTGCTCACGTGTCATTCCGAGCGTAGCGCAACCGTTGGATCGACCATTGTCGCACGCCGCGCCGGTACGTAGCACGCGGCGACGACGACCACACCGAGCACCGTGAGGACGCCGACAAAGACGAGCGGATTGAACGCGCCAGCACCGAATGTCAAATCGGGCACGTCGGGCATCGCGATGAGTGAACGCAAAAAGAACGACAAACCGAGTGCACCGAAGCCGCCCACTACGGTACCCCACGCAACGGGCCGCAGCGTTTTTCTTGCGACAAGACCGATCACTTGCCTCGGTTGCGCGCCCATCGCGACGTGCACTCCAATTTCGCGCGTCCGCCGCGTCACGATCTGCGAGATGAGCCCGTACACTCCCACCGAGGCGAGCGCGAGGCCGGCCAACGCCAGCGCGAGGGCGACCATCGCGGGCACTTCTGCCATCAGCTGCTGCAGGGCCATCGGTCCGCCTCGCATCGTGAGTATATGCAGCTGTCCCATGAGCGAAGGTGAAACATCGGCAACTGCTTTCCGCACGGCATTCACCGCCGATGTCGGAGTGCCGCGCGTGCTCACCAGAATCGCGCCGAAGCTATTGGTCAAATCGGCGGGATAATACGCGGATGGGCCGTTCGCGCGCGAGAGAAAATTGCTGCGAATGTCGCGTACGACGCCAATGACGGTGTACGGCTTCGTCGTGTCCGGACCGGAGAGCAGGGAGTTGACCGGCACGCTCTTGCCAATCGCGTCGCCACTCGGCCATCGCAGTCGTGCAGTCGCGTCACTCACGATCATCACCGGCGCATTCGTCGCGATCTCCAGCGCCGTGAAATTCCGGCCGCGCACGACTGGCATACCCATGACGTCGAAGTAGCTCTCGCCGATCTCGTCGATTGAAACGGTGCTGG
This sequence comes from Gemmatimonadaceae bacterium, assembly GCA_035280125.1. Lineage (GTDB taxonomy): Bacteria > Gemmatimonadota > Gemmatimonadetes > Gemmatimonadales > Gemmatimonadaceae > AG2. The sequence continues at coordinate 11,452 of DATEGN010000050.1, forward strand.
TGACGCCGTCGTGTGTCCCG
>DATEGN010000051.1:0-7253 GCA_035280125.1 Gemmatimonadaceae bacterium
GTGGAGTTCGAGCTCACCATCGTGTTCACGGTGCCGTCGAACTGCAGCATCTTGATCGATGTCGTCGCACTCGCCACCTGGCTCCCGCTAATCGTGTTGTCCAGCACCACGTTGTCGTTGACCCAGATCGTCTGGTGCGCCTGGTTGCTCGCCGTCAGGTCGATCATCACCTCGTAACAATTCCACTGCCCCAGCACCGAGTTGTAGTTGAAGCTGCCCGCAGAATAGGTCTGCGACCAGGCATCCCACCCCCCGATGATCTGGCCCCCCTGGTTCCCACCCGGCGTGAGGATCTGATTGCCGCCCGAATTCTGGAAGCGGGTCAGCTTGAAGAAGTCTTGATCGCTCGTGGTGCCGTTGGTGTTGAATGGATTGCTCTGTTTATAGAAGAAGCGCACATAGAACTTCTTCAAAGGCGTTCCGAGGATGTAGAAGAACGGCGGCCCAACGTCGGTGCCTAACGGATAGGTGCGTTTGACCGCGTTGAGGCCCTTCGGTCCCTCACCAGAGGCCCAGACCCACCCTCCCGATGTGGTGAGGAACGGGGTTTGATAGTCCGACGACACCAAGGCTCCAGAGCGCTGGGCACTGGTCGAGCCGTCGAAGGTCCAGCCGTAGCTCCCGTCAGTGGGGTACATGTTTGGGACCGCCGACGTCGAGTCGCCGGGAATTCCCGTTGAACTCTGTGCTGGGCCCTTGTGGCCACAACTGGTTATGAGACCGATCGAGAACCAAAGGACGTTCAGACTCGACAGGAGACGATGGCGACTCATTGGTCAAGCTCTCACGTGAAAGTGCAGTGCTGATCGGGGGAGCTACGGGCACCGAACCATCACGACAAGGATGTCTTTCCCAGCCAATTCGTAACTCATTTTCCTGATCCTTCGATTGGCTTGGACCGAGGCACGGAGCTCCACTCGCAGATACTCGACATCATTGTCTGGGCGACCCGCGCCCATGTGAATCGTGACAGGGCGTCCGCACGGCCCCTCGCTCCCATTGAACGCAGCTGCTGCCGATCGCGGAATGCGTGAATCAGTATCGCCGCGAGTTGCTCCACAGCGCCTGGCGGCGCAAGCCATCCGGTCTTGTTCTCTGTTATTATCTCGGGCATCGCCCAAGCTCGAGAGCCCACACAAGGCACTCCGTGCAACATCGCCTCGACGAACACGACTCCAAAAGGCTCGTATCGCGAGGGCAGACAGAAAATATCGGCCCGCGAGTAAAGCTCATTGAGACTTCCGGGACCGGTACGCGTCGGATCGACATAACCAACGACTTCTACGCCCTCGCGACCGACAGCGATCTCCGGTGAGGCACCAGCGATGATGAGTCTCGCATCGGGGATGGAAGACCTAACGAGACTGAATGCTTCCAGCAGGTCTGGTCCTCCCTTTCGCTCGAAGGCCCTTCCGACGAACAGGATAGTAGGCGGGCCGAGGCGCGAATGCTCGAGGACATCGTTCTGTGGTACGAGCGGAAGATTCGATCCGCCATATACCGTAACGACGCGCTCGGGTGAAAGCCCAAAGTCATCAATGAAGGACCGACGCAACGCCTCGCTGAATGTGAATACGGCTGTTGCTCTCTCGTAAAGACGCCGCTCCCGATCGATCACCCGTTGCAGCGCCACTTCAGACATGCCGGATACAGAGCTATATGGCCTTCCTCGCGCAGCGAAGGCGGCATTCCCGTCGCAGTAAAAGAAGAGCGATCTGCCCCCGAGAGAGCCCGGGCTGAACGTTGCACCGTTTTGCAACACTGCACCCTGAGGCGGAAGCTTCCGTGCGGCGCGCCGCGCCTTCGCTGACCGGATGGCGTAGACTGCCGCGCCAGAGTGATAGCGCGCCGACCATGTCGTCCGGTTTGGATGAAAGCTCAGAGCAATTGAAAGCAGTTTGCCAAGGGGGCCCGGAAGTACATCCACAGTCTGTACATGCGCGCTTGCTGCTCGTAACGCTCGCACGAGGCTACGTGAGCTTCCCGACCAGCTTTGCGACGTCTCACTATTTCCCTCCGCCAAATACAGCAGCGGAGGGAAGCTATTTTGCGAATCGCTCTTCGAGACAACGGGCATCCCAGCTTCGGGAACATTCGCCTTCACGAGCACTCTCGGGACGTTGTTGGATCAATTCGGGAAGGTGTAGCCTGGCGGGCACCCCATGCGCTGGCTGCTCAAGCCGACCATGCTGAACCAGGCGGTGGAGTTCGAGCTCACCATCGTGTTCACGGTGCCGTCGAACTGCAGCATCTTAATCGATGTCGTCGCACTCGCCACCTGGCTCCCGCTAATCGTGTTGTCCAGCACCACGTTGTCGTTGACCCAGATCGTCTGGTGCGCCTGGTTGCTCACCGTCAGATCGATCATCACCTCGTAACAGTCCCACTTCCCGAGCACCGAGTTGTAGTTGAAGCTGCCCGCGGAGTAGGTCTGCGACCAGGCATCCCACCCCCCGATGATCTGGCCCCCTTGGTTCCCACCCGGCGTGAGGATCTGATTCCCGCCCGCGTCCTGGAAGCGGGCCAGCTTGAAGAAATCCTGATCGCTCGTGGTGCCGTTGGTATTGAACGGATTGCTCTGTTTATAGAAGAAACGCAGATAGAACTTCTTCAGGGACGACCCGAGGATGTAGAAGAACGGTGGTCCAACGTCAGTGCCTAACGGATAGGTGCGTTTGACGGCATTGAGGCCGTTCGGTCCTTCACCAGAGGCCCAGAGCCATCCCGATGTGGTGAGGAACGGGGTCTGGTAGTCCGACGACGCCAACGCTCCAGAGCGTTGGGCATCGGTCGTTCCATTGAAGGTCCATCCGTAGCTGCCATCCGTCGGATAGATGTCAGGGATGGTGGGCGTGAAGCCGCCGCCGCTCGAATTGACGGTGAACGCGTTACTGGCGCCCGTCATGCCGTTGGCACTGCTGCCCGCGCCGGCTCCGGTCGCCAGGAGTTGCACGCCACTTTCCGCCGTCGAGTAGGTGACCCCATTGATCGTGACAGCACTGGCCCCGACAGCCAGCGTGCCGCTCACCGTCCCGCCCACGGTCCCGGTCCCACTCTGCCGACTCAACGTGATCGTCCCGCTAGCCCCAGCGTTCGGCGTGGCGTTCCCGCTGGCATCGGCGAGCGTCACCGTCACCGTGAAGGGCGTATTCACCGTCTGCGAGCCGATCGTCGAGACCAGCAGTTGCGTGGCGGCGCCCGCCGCCAGCGCAATCGTATTCGAGGTGGCGGCGGTCAACGTACCCGCGGTGAAGCGGAGCGTGCGGCTGCCCACCGTCCCGGTGAGTGCGAGATTACTAAACGTGGCCGCGCCACTCGCGTTCGTCGTCGCCGTCGTCGTGCCGCTCAGCGTGCCGCCACCGCTCGCGATCGCCACGGTGACGACCACGCCCGCCTGGCTCACCGCCGCGCTGTTGGCATCCTGCAGCTGAATGATCGGCTGTTGCGCCAAGACCTGTCCGCTCACTGCCGTTGTCGACGGCTGTGTCGTCACCGCCAGCTTCGTCGCGACCGGCGGTGGCGACGGCGATGCTGTGACCGTAATGCTGGCTGAGCCGCTCTTGCCTTCGCATAGAGCGACAATAGTCGTTAGGCCCGCCCCGACTCCACGAACGGTGCCAGCACTGTCTACCGTAGCAATCGCCGTATTTGACGAGCTCCACGTAATCGTACGTCCCGATAGCTGATGACCGACCGAATCGACCGCCACTGCCGTCGCAGCAGTGGTACCACCGACTGCAATCGATGAAGACGCCAACGAAACCGTCACGGTAGCGACGGGCGCGACCGCCGACTGCACCGTGACGCTCGCGGATCCTGACTGCCCTTGCGACGTCGCGGCTATTTTCACGGTGCCCGGTCCGGCGCCGGTAATCGCGCCGGTGGCGTTGACTCGTGCGACTGAAGAATCGGAAGTGCTCCAGTTGACGAGAGGCCCGGTGAGAGTATCGCCCGCGGCGTTTCGCAACACGGCCGTCGCCTGAATCGTAGCGCCCACGATCAATGGTCCCGACGGTACCAGAACCGCAACTGATGCAACGGTTGAGGAGTCGTTCACCCCCGGCATCGTACTGGCGACCGCCACACTCGTTGATCCGCTCACGCTACCGATGAGCGCGAAAACCTGGGCCGAGCCCGCGGATTGACCGAGCACAATGCCAGTTGTAGAAACGCTCGCTACGAGGCGATTGGTCGAGCTCCAGATAATGTAGGGGGACTTGATCGTATCGCCACGACGCGTCAGCGCAACCGCGTTCGCGACCGCGCGATGGCCGACGAGCATCGTATCGGGATCGACCGTGACGACAACCTTCGCGATTCGATTGCGCCCATACCCGTATTGCGCATTCATTGAAATCGAATCCGGCGCCGCGCCTAACGTCTCACTGTCACCGCCTCGCCGGGAAGGACCTACGGTATCTGCGCAACCCGACATCGCCCACGATGCGACCACGACCAGCAACGTGCGCCGCGAAGCTATGGCACGGAACATCGACAACCTCCGCCACAACGGCAATTGCGCGGTGCGTTCAGTATCGCCATGCGACGGTCTGACGCGCACCGACTTTTGGGGGAGTAGTCGTTCGCAGAGCGTATGCCGATAACGGCTCAGCGCCCAAAATCCGCAAGCGTTTTCTGAGTGGTGTGCCTCGCATCACTCCGTCGCGATGTCCGACTTCACAAAAGCATGGCGCGACAAGCGAGCCCGAGATTCGCGGCCACCGATCTCGAGATGTTTCAAGTCTTATAAATTGTGTGAAACGACGCGGGTTAGTGGGAGCGTCGAAGCCATCCACGCACGGCATACTCGCCGACGGCGGCTACCTCGTAGATCCACTGACCGAAAATCGTGAGACGATTCTCCGGCGTCGCGGCGAGTGGCAGTCCCGTGAGATCGCGCATGCGCGCGGGAATGCAGGTAACGATGAACCCAACGGCCTCGAAGACGGCGCATGCGCGGCGCGTATGCATTGGCGAGGTCACGAGGCCGATGCGGCGCGTGCCTTGTGGCAGCAGGGCGGACACGGCGACCGCCTCGTCGTGCGTTGATGTGCCTCCGGGCGCGCGCAGCCAAGCACTGCGGTGCATTAGTAAGTTCATAATGCGTGACTGGTCGACATCGCTGCTGACGAGGCCATCCGGATAGAATTCCTGCACGGTTGTCGTCACCAGCGTCGGCGCGAAGCCCTTGTCGACCAACTCCATACCGGCGACAAGGCGATCCAGCGCGTCGCCAGTCATTGTCGTGTCAGGGTTGGTTCCGCTGCTCAGAATGACAATGGCGTCGACGCCGTCTCGCGGTATCGCGTTCTGGCGCACCCAGCGTCTCGCGATCGCGGTGGAGATCGGACTCAGAGACACAAGCAGGATGGTTCCGCTGACGACGCCAAACAGCGTGAAGAGAATCCGATCCCTCCGCAGCAGCGAGGCAACTGATCCGAGTGCCACGATCGCGAGCAGCCCCGGCGTGTCAGCTAGCTCTCGCGGCAGGATCTGAAGAGTTGCGAGCAGACACCAAAAGGCGGTGCCCACGATAATTCCTTTAACCACCGCTGACATCCGTTGACGAGAGATCACGAGCGCACTCTCCAGGAAAGGCCGCGCGGCGTCACGCGGCATGCAACGGCGAAGACTTTAGTGTTTGTTAACTGTTTACCGGGCACGTCAGGAGTGCACGCGACCTTTCAGGCGGTAGCTGCGCGTCCGCAGCCAATCGTGTTTGCAGTCGCGGTGAGCGAACCAGGGGCTCGAACCGATGGCGATCGCCCCGCCCGGGCGCTCCAGGCTAAACATTTGCAAACGTGCGATCCAAATGTTGCGACCCGATGGCTGCGGTCTCAGCGATGACCGCGTGATCTCACACTAGTGAACGATGTGACCTCCAGCATATCGCCGAGATCGGCCGAATAGTCACTATTAGGCGATCAAGTTGACCGAAAATCTGTAGTCCCTTCCCCCTCACTACGATCGCGACTGCAACGGAGCCGTGCCTGCCCGCCAACAAGGCGAGATCAGCACCTCTTGGTCGGACAGTGTTCGCTTGCAACTGCCGACCTTCCTTCCTGGCTCCCGAGCATCTCTTCCATTTGAAAGGCCGCTATGCCCACAATGGCTTCCAACGTCTGGAGCGCAAGGCGTCGTCTGCTGAGTTCGATTGCGGCGATGGCGATGGCGATGCTCGGATGCGGTGGCGCGACAGGTACCGGTGTCGCGCCGTCGATGAAGCTGGCGTTGACAACCGAGCCGTCGCTGACGGCGGTCAGTGGACAGGTACTGGCCCGACAGCCGGTCATTCAGCTGCAGGACGCCAACAGCGCGGCAGTGAGCCAGGCGGGGGTGGTCGTCACCGCGGCGATTGCGAGCGGCGGCGGCACGCTGAGCGGCACGACGACAGCGACGACGAGCGCGAGTGGCGCCGCGACGTTTAGTAATCTCGCAATCACCGGGAGCGGCGCACAGACACTGCAGTTCACCGCGCCGAGCCTCACCGGAGCCACGTCCACCGCAGTCACGGTGAGCGCCGCGAGCGGCGGTGGCACGGTGCTGTTCCAAGAGAATTTCGAGGACACCAACTTCGGCGCACGCGGATGGTACGATCTGCCGGGTAGCGGGATCACGAGTCTCTCGAGCACGGACCACATCGCGGGGAGCACGCAGTCGCTCCAGATGAACTTTGCGCAAGGCGCGACAAACCCGAGTCCGAGCACGGGCGCGCGGCATCTCTTCACGCCGAGCGACGGAGTGTATCTGCGCTACTGGGTGAAGCACAGTAGCAATTGGGCCGGACCGGGACAGCACCAATTCTATTTCGTGACCACGGAAGAGGATCAGTACGTCGGGCCCGCGTGGACTCACCTGACGGCCTATGTCGACGAACAGTTCCCGAGTGATGGCGTGCACCTGGTCCTCGGCGCGCAAGATGGGCAGAACATCGACGTCTCGCGACTGAATCAGGATTTGACGACGGTGACGGAGACGCGAGCGATTTCGGGATGCAACGGGAATCCGGACATCGGAACCGTGAACATCAGCTGTTATCAGAACGCGGGTGTGTGGTCCAACCTGAAAGAATGGAAGTCGCCCCAGGCGGTGTTCGTGAACACCGCGGGAACGAAGTACTTCGGGGACTGGCACAAGGTCGAAGCGTATTTCCACCTGAATTCGATCGTGAACGGGATTGGGCAGCGCGACGGTGTGGCGCAGCTGTGGGTGGATGGCCAGCTGATCATCGATCTGCACCAGTTGATGTTCCG
>DATEGN010000052.1:0-5127 GCA_035280125.1 Gemmatimonadaceae bacterium
CGCGTAGCTCCGACTCGACGGCGAGATGAGGCGGCAACACTTTAATCGCGACGAAGCGGTCGAGGCGAACGTCGCGCGCGAGAAAAACGGCGCCCATTCCGCCTCGTCCAAGCTCGTGCTCGACCGCGTACTGCGACGCGAGCGCTGTCCACAGCTCACTGAACTCCGAGCCGATGGCAGCGTGTGTGAGCGAGGAATGTGGCGAAGTAGGCGTCGACGTCATGCGGCTGCACGGAATGTAGTTGCCCTGCCACGCGCTCAGGTGCTGGCCCCGCGCGCGATACGCACTGTGAATGGAACCGTTACGTAGCAGTGACGCAACTCCGCTCGCGGTAGAAGAGGCCAACGGGCATACCTCAGAGCATCGCCAACCGGTTGCCACCAATGCGCTCACGCCCTCTCCTGTTTGCCCTCGCGCTGCTTGCGCCGTTCAAGAGCTTCGCGCAGAGCATGTCGCCAAACGAGAAACCCGCGCTCGTGGTATTGATCGCCATCGATCAGATGCGGCCGGATTATTTCGACCGCTTCCATGCGCAATTTCGGGGCGGCTTGCGGTTGATTCGCGAGAGCGGAGCGTTCTTTCCGAACGGCCATCAAGAGCACGCGATGACCGAGACTGCACCTGGCCACTCGGCGATGCTCTCGGGCCGCGAGCCAGTGCATACCGGGATTTTCTCCAACGACCGCGGCGTGCCGGATGGAAGCTTCACGGTCCTCGATGCGCCCGGTGTCGTCGGTGCGTCGCCGAGGCGTTTTGTCGGAACGACGTTGTACGACTGGATGCGCAACGCGGATTCGTCGACGCGCGTGCTTTCTGTTTCACGCAAGGATCGGGGAGCGATTCTTCCCGTCGGGCGCGCACGAGCCGACGTCTACTGGTTCGCCGGCGGTCGCTTCACGACAAGTGACTACTACGCGACGACACTACCCTTTTGGGTGCGGAGCTTCGACGACAAGCTGCGCGGCGACGCCCTGCCCGCGCGCTGGTCGCTGCTGTTGCCGGACAGTGCCTATGCGGAACCGGACTCCATGCCGTGGGAGCACGAGGGCAGCGACTTCACCTTCCCACATTCGTTCGCAAACGATCCAGCGGAGCGCCTTCGCAAACTCGAGGACTCTCCGTGGATGGATTCACTCACGCTCGCCTTCGCGCTACGCGGCTCGCGCGAGCTCTCGCTCGGCGCACGCGGCACGACCGACCTGCTCTCGATTTCGCTGTCCACGACCGACAAAGTCGGTCATACCTACGGTCCGGATTCGCGCGAGATGCACGATCACCTGCTGCGGCTCGATGGCTGGCTCGGCTCGTTTCTCGACTCGTTAGGTAGCATGATCCCGCGTGAGCGAATACTGCTCGTTCTGACGTCGGATCATGGTATGACGTCATTTCCGGAATACACCGTCACCGTGCGGCATCAATCCGCCGGACGCATGAGCCTCTCCGCGCGAACGCAACATGCTGCCGCGGATCTTCGCGCACGGTACGGCACCACCTTCGATCTCTCGTTCGATAATGGAATACTCACCGCGGACGTCGCGGGCATGCGCGCGCGTCGCGTCAACATCGATAGCTTGACCAAGCTGTTCGTCGCCGCCGCGAAGACGTTGCCGGGTGTCGCAAGGGTCTATACACCGGCACAACTCGCCGCGGCGCCGGCAAGCGACGCCGACGCCAACCGATGGAAGCGCAATCTCCCGCCGCAGATCGGGTGGCTCATGGCGACTGTAGCGAAGCCCAACTTCGTGTTCTCGGAGAAATTGAGCGGAGAGCATGGCACGATGCAGCCCGAGACCGTGCGCATTCCGATCGCCTTCATCGGCTTCGGCGTTCACGCCGGCACCTACGGCCGCGTGGTTCGCTCCGTGGACATCGCGCCGACCCTTGCGGCGCTTCTCGGCGTCAAGCCCATGGAAGCACTCGACGGACAGGTAATCCCCGAGGTGGTCGGCGGATCGAGTCAGAATCCGTAGCGCCGTGTCGATTTCCGCGGTGCCCATTCGACATATAGATGGGCACTTGCGAGAGACAGAAGATGAACCGGGCTGCAGACAGGACCATACTAAGAATCGACGATCAGAGCGACGCACCTGTCGCGGGCGCCTCTATCGTCATTCCGCTCATCGATGCGTTCTACGATCGCGTAACGCGCGATAATGCATGCGTTTTGCTGATCGATCATCAAATCGGGCCGCTCTGGGAACTGGAGTTCGCCGAGGCGAGGCGGCGTGTGGTCGAGTTGGCTACTGCCGCGCGTGGGCTCCGCATACCGACGCTCATCACGGCTATTGGTGTCGATCGCCTGGGGCCGGTGATTCCCGAGCTGACCGCAGCGTTCGAGGAGGCACCCCACGTTGCACGAAACGTTGTCAATGCGTGGGAAGATCCCCGGATCCGTGGCGCGATCGAGAGAACGGAGCGCAAGAAGCTGATCATCGCGGGCAGTGCCGCCGATGTAGGCGTCGCGTTATGCGCCAGGTCGGCCATCGAATCTGGCTTCAGCGTCTACGTGCCAATGGACGCGTCGGCACAGTTCAGTCACGCGACATCCAGTTGGCTCTCTCGAGCCGGCGCGATCGTCACCACCGTCTCGTTGATCGTGAACGAGATCGATGGTGTACGGAGGCGCGGTTAGGCAGAGCAGTCGTTGCAGCTTCGTGACATGGTCGCCACGAAAGGCTGACGGAGAAGTGGCGGATTGACGGTCTAGTGCTGCGCCGACAATCCACCCTCCAGCCGAGAATACCATGTCACGAGCTTGCTCGACGCTGTGCGCCGTTCTCTCCATGACACTTGCCGCGGCGTGCAACGAGACGCCATCGACGACGTTGCCGAAAGTCGCAACGAGGCCATCATTCACGACCGGTAATCCGATCAACACCGGTTCGCAGGAGACGTACACACTCGCGGTCTTCGGTGACTTCCCGTATGGCGCCGCCAAGATGGCCGATGCGCCAGGCCTTTTCGCGCTGATCAACAGCGATCCCAAAGTCGATATCGTCGTGCACCTCGGCGACATCAAGGCCGGCTCGAACAGCCCGTGCACGACGGCTTACTTCGATACCATTCGCACGTTGTTTTCCACGTTCAAGGATCCGCTCGTTTACATGCCTGGCGACAACGAGTGGGTAGACTGTCACGTCTTCAGCAAGAACAACGGTCTGTTCACGCCAACCGAGCGGTTGCAGACGGTGCGTTCGATGTTCTTCCCGGTGCCCGGCCAAACGCTCGGCGGCCGCAAGAAGCAGGTTTTGACCGAGGCAGACGACCCGGCGAATTCCGCCTTCGTCGAGAACGTCATGTGGCAGGAGTCGCAGGTGGTCTTCGCCGTGCTCAACCTTCAAGGGAGCAACGACGACCTCGCGCCGTGGGGAACGCCTTTGCCGGCCGACGCGGGCAACTACCCATCGCAGGCGGACGAACGTAAGGCACGGATTCAGGCGAACGACGCGTGGCTCATCAAGGCATTCGATCTCGCCAGGGCAACTGACGCTCCCGGCATCGTGCTGATGTTTCAGGCCGACATGTGGGACGCGACGTCCGCGCTTTCCGGATTCGACGACATCGTGAAACAAATCGGCCAGCTCGCGATCGACTTCGGCAAACCGGTCCTGATTCTCGAGGGCGACTCGCACATCTTCCGCGTCGACCAGCCGTACACGCCGGCGTCGCCGCTCTTCACCCTGCACCCGGCGACGCCGGTTGCGCCTAACGTGACGCGCCTCGTCGTCGAGGGCAGCACGAATCGCACGGAATACACGAGGCTCACCGTCGATCCCAAGGCTGACGCGGGATCACTCTTCACGTGGGAGCGCGTACCCCTGCATCCGTAGTCATCGTTTACGCAGCACCGCACGCGCCGGCGCGGCTTCGTGGCCACCAACTTTGATCGGAAGGACAACGAGATCGTAGTCACCCGCGCTCACGTCGCCGAGCGATAGCCCCTCGACGATCGGAATTCCCTTGCCGAGCAGGATCTGATGAGTGCGCGGCGCCTTGGCGCCAAATTGCTCGGCCGACAGGTAGTCGATGCCAACCAGTTGCACGCCGGCATCGGCGAGAAGCTGCGCTGCGTCGGGCGCGATGTAGGCGAAATCGCGGTGAAACTTGGGTTGACTGAGCCAGCCGTGGCGCGAGCTTCGCGTGCGAAAAACTATGCGCGGTACGCCGTGCCAATTGTGACGGGCCAGCTCACGGGCGTCGATCGCTTGAACGCTGTCCGGTATGTCGATCACACGCGCGGGACCAATGAGCCGCTCGATCGAGACTTGATCGATTGATGCACCGTCGCGGATGAAGTGCATTGGCGCGTCGATGTGTGTGCCGCTGTGCGCTCCAAGCGTGTAGGATGAGCCGGTGACGAAGTCGCCCTTGCGCATGTCGCGCGTGAACTCGAAGCGCATGCCGGGATCGCCTTCGTAGACGGGCGTCGTCGCCGAATCGAGCGTCACGCTTGCGTCGATCCACCCGGGAGGAACCGTGCCTGACACCTCACGATGGCCATACGCAATGAACGCGAGCGCGACTGCAGCGGCGCCGGCCAGATACAATCTCATGATTCCTCCTCGAAGTCAGAGAACGAGGCTCAGCAACAGAGTAAAGGCGAGTCCCGCAATGCCGATGATCGTTTCGGCGACCGTCCACGTCTCGAGTGTCTGCGGCACCGTCATGTTGAAGAATTCCTTGATCAGCCAAAAGCCCGCGTCATTGACGTGAGAGAGCATGAGTGAACCGGCGCCCGTTGCGAGCACGAGCAGCTCCGGGTGCGTGCCCGTCTGCGCGGCGATCGGTGCGACGATGCCGGCCGCCGTGGTCATGGCGACTGTTGCCGAGCCGGTGGCGACGCGAATGAGCGTGGCGATGACCCAGGCGAGCAGGATCGGCGACGCGTGCGAGACGCGCGCCATCTCGGCAACGGCGTGCCCCACCCCACTCGCGATGAGTATCTGATTGAAGCCGGCGCCGGCGCCGATGACGAGGAGGATCGTCGCGGTCGGACCGAGGCAATCATTGCAGAACTTGAGCACTTGCTCTCGGGTGAAATGCCTCACCCTCGCAAGCGACCAGAAAGAGAAAAGCAGGGCGAGGAGTAGAGAGACGATGGGATTGCCGATAAAGTGCAGCGTCGC
>DATEGN010000053.1:0-8601 GCA_035280125.1 Gemmatimonadaceae bacterium
CTTCGGCTCGGTGAAATTGACGCCCGCCGCGGCAAGCTTCTTCACGAGCTTCTTCGCCGACGCGTCGGCGAAAAACGCTGTGACAGCGACCGCGATTGTCTCGCCGATTCCACGAATGGCGAGAATGTCTTCCACCGACGCCTCGGAGATTGCCGGCAGGTCGCCGAAGTGGCGCGCGAGCAGCTCGGCCGCGGTGGCGCCGACGTGGCGAATGCCCAGCCCGAATAGCAGACGTGAAAGTGGCTGAGCCTTGGAGGCGTCGATCGCCGCCACGAGTTGCCGAGCACTCTTCTCCGCGAAGCCCTCCAGCTCGAGCAGCTGCTCCGCGGACACCGAATACAGGTCGCCAACGTCGTGAATCAGGCCGGCGTTGATCATTTGCTCGATGCGAGCATAGGAAAGACCGCGAATGTCCATCGCCCCTCGTGAGGCGAAATGGACGAGCCCCTCGAGCTGCCGTCCCGGACAGGCAACGTTCGGGCAGTAGATTGCGACCTCTTCCTCGTCACGCTCGACAGGGGTCTTGCACACGGGGCAATGGCTCGGAGCGCGAACCTTCTTCGGCGGCTCGTTAGGGTTGCGTCGCTCGGGGATCGGCCCGATCACCTGAGGGATGACTTCCCCAGCGCGCTTCACTTGAACCCAATCACCAGGTCTCAAGTCCTTCTGACTTATGAGATCGAAATTGTGCAGGGTCGCGAGCTTCACGGTCGCACCACCGATCTCCACCGGCTCGAGTACCGCGAACGGGTTGAGTGCTCCCGTTCTCCCGACATTCACCTCGATCGAGAGGAGCTTCGTCTCGGCGATATCCGGTGCAAACTTGCGCGCGACGGCATAACGAGGTTCGCGCGCGACAATGCCGAGTTCCTCCCATAGCGAGAGCTTGTCGACTTTCACGACGCCGCCGTCGATTGCGAAGTCGAGCGATGGCCGAATGCGAGACTCGAGCGCCCGTGCCCACTCATGCGCTTCCTCGAGCGATCCACAGCACTGGCGATGCGGGGCGACAGGGATTCCCCAGGTCTTGAGCTGATCGAGCAGCTCACTCTGGCGCTCCACGCCGAGCCTAACGCCAGTCGGCACGGCGATCGCGTACCCGAAGAATCGCAGCGGTCGCAACGCCGTGACCGAGGAATCGAGCATCCGAAGCGACCCCGACGCCGAGTTTCGCGGATTTGCGTAGACCGGCTCGCCCGCCTTCACGCGCTCCTCGTTCATCTTCTCGAAGCCGCTGAACGGCATGTACACCTCGCCGCGTATCTCCATGAGTGGCGGGTGCCCGCTGCCCTTGAGCCGCAATGGAATCTCGTGAATGGTGCGGATGTTCGGCGTGACATCTTCGCCGATCGCCCCGTTGCCCCGGGTCGCTCCGGTGACGAGCACGCCTTCCTTGTACGTGAGACTCACGGCCCCGCCGTCGATCTTCAGCTCGCAGTTGTAGCCCGCACGCCGGACCTCCTCACCGGCAATGCGGACGATGCGCTCCTCCCAGGCCGCGAGCTCCTCCTCGTTGAACGCGTTGCCTAACGACAGCATCGGCACGAGGTGCTGGTGCTTCGCGAGCTGGCTCTGCGGTTCCGCGCCAACACGTTGCGTCGGTGAGTCCGGTGTCCGGAGTGTCGGGTGCTGCTCCTCCATCTCCTTCAGCTCCCGCATGAGCCGATCGTACTCGGCGTCCGATCTCGTCGGAGCGTCGAGGACATAGTACTCGTAGTCGGCGCGCTCGATCTCTTCGCGCAGCCATTTCGCGCGCGCGGCCAGATCGGTGTGGACGGAGGTCACTTACTCGGCGTTTGTCCCGCGAGCTCAGGCCACGCGGTCGTTTGAGAAGGGGTCACGAATTACGCGAAGTGAAGCGAATCTGTCGTAGAGAGAAGAAGGTTCCGTGGTGCGAAGCCGAAATTTGAATTGTTTGTTGTCGCTTGCGGAAGACATGCACTGAAAGCTTCTGCTGCGCCGTCACAACAATGTCAACGCCCGGCCGTTGCCAGTGGCTGTCTCACCGCGCACCGACCGATTCGCTTCCATTCGCGTGATTCGCGAAGCCGATGTGGTTGCCCTACAGTGAAGCGCGCGCGGCGCGAAAACTCCTACCCTTGTGCTTCTTCCTCGAAAACCTTCATCGCCACTCCGACCAACCGCTCCAGCTCTTCGTCCGACGCCTTCGGCAGGAGCGTCTCCGCCCACATATGATCCTCGGTCGTGGCATAACGATCGAGGAGCCGGCGAATGAACGCGATCACTGCAATTCGCTGCATCTCCGATCGACGCTGGACCTCTGATACACCCTTCTGCGATCGCATCAGCGTCTCGAACCGATGTGCGTTGCGCAGAGCCTTCGCCGTGAGCGACGCGACAACTTGACAGAAGTGTACGTCCGCGTCCGAAAACGGATCCGCGTCACGCTCGGTGCGTAGGAAAATCGCCCCGATCACCGCGCCTTGCCATTGAATCGGCACCACGACGATCGACCGAACATTGCGTGTGTCGAGCGCGGACTTGATCGAGCGGAGCATCGGATCGCTCGTTGCGTCCGGGATAAACACTGTCTCCTTCGACTCGAAGGCCCGTTTTAACTCGGGGTATCGATTTAGATCGACAACGAGATTGCGAATTGTCGGATCTTCGTAGCTCGCTACGAGGCGTACTTCGTCCTTTTCGCCGGCGAGAAAAATCGCGCACCGATCGAGCCCGAACGCATCGCCGAGTTTCCGCGCGATGCTCTGCAAAATGTCAACGAAATGCAGCGACGACGATATTTCCTGGAGGATGTCGACGACGGCGACGAGATGGTCGCGCTCGCGCTGCAGCTCGGCGACGCGGCTTCTCAGCCGCGCCAGCTCATCGTCACCGCCGAAGCTCGCCTCCGACGTCGGCGGGGCCGGCTTGCTCATTGATCGATCGCTCCCGCTCGCCGCTTTGCTCCCGCCGCTCGCCGTCGAGTTGCTCTGATTCATGCTCCGCGATGTGCGCGTTGAAGGCGTCGCTGTCGAAACGGATCGCACGATTCCGACCCGTCTCTTTGGCAACGTAGAGCGCGTCGTCTGCCGCGCGAACCAGTGCATCGCAACTCGCGATGCGGGGATGGGGCCATCCGGCGACACCAAAGCTCGCCGTCCGCTTGATCGTGCCGCCGTCGAACGTGAATGTACGCGACTCGACCTCTTTCCGCACGCGTTCGGCAAAGGTCACCGCGGCATCGAGGACCGTTCCCGGCAGCAGCAGCATGAACTCCTCGCCCCCGTAGCGGCCGACGCGATCTACCTTCTCGCGTGCCTCGTTCTTCAAAATGCGAGCAAACTGCTTGAGCACCGCGTCACCCGCTTGATGACCGTACGTGTCGTTCACGGCCTTGAATCGGTCGAGATCGCACATCACGCACGACAGGGGCTCGGACAGTCGTTTCGCGTGCGCGAACATCGCGTCGAGCTGCTGCTCGATATGGCGCCGATTGTCGAGTCCTGTGAGCCCGTCGGTCTGCGACATGTAGCGGAGACGTTCATTCGCCTCCAGCAGCTGACGCTCCCGCTCTTCCAATTCCTCCTGGAGCCGCTTGATACGCAACATCGAACGCAGCCGCGCCTTCAGCTCTGGGAACTCGATCGGTTTCGTGATGTAGTCGTCCGCGCCCGCCTCGAGTCCTTCGACCTTGTCTTCGGTCGTATCGAGCGCGGTCTGCATGATGATCGGAATGAACGGCAAGTTCGTGTTCGACTTCACGCGCCGCGCGACTTCCATTCCGTCGATATGCGGCATCATGACGTCGAGGAGAATCAGGTCGGGCGGCTCCGCCTCGACTTTCTCCAGCGCCTCCCCTCCATCCGTGGCCGCCTCGGTCGCATAGCCCCACGACTCGAGCCGTGCGCGCAACAACTCGACGTTGTCTTCGTGATCGTCAACGATCAGGATGCGCGCCGAAGCTTCCTGCTCATCTGCCATTGTCCTTCCCGAGGAAACGCTGCACCTCGGCGACCACGGCGCGTGGCTCGCACGGCTTTGCCAAATATCCATCACATCCAACTTCCATCGCTTTCTCGCGATCGGACGCGAGCGCATGTGCCGTAAGAGCGATGATTGGGATCTGCCGAGTCTCCGGATCGTGCTTGAGAACTTGGGTCGCTTCCCACCCGTCGATGATGGGAATCGAAATGTCCATGAGAATCAGGTCCGGCTTTTCCGATCGAGCCTTCGCAATCCCTTCCTCACCATTCAGCGCCTCTGTGACGGAGTAGCCGAAGTGGCGCAGGATCGTGGAATAGACGATGCGGTTGTCCTCGTTGTCTTCAACCAACAGTACCGTCTTGCCGTTCGTGGACATGAGTCTCCTCACACGCCGGATACGAGCGGCGCGATGGAGTGGGATCAAAGTGGCGTGCGGTGGTGCGTGAAGGAAGCGTAGGCCGGTGAAAACCGGAAACCTGTCGGATTGCTCGCAAGTTTCTTACCACTTACAAGGGGTGGCGCTCGATGTCTTACGCCGGAAAGGATTCTCGCTCGAGGCGCACCGCGTCAAGCGCTGTCCTCGAATCTCAGCTCGCGACGCGAGCCCGCAACCGATCGGGGGCGCGTGTCGAGCGAGAGCTTGCGGTAACCTCGCGCACCGCAACTCGACCGTACCTGGAGGCCGACCGGGAAAACGAGGAGCTCGACTGGCAGCACATCGCGATCTTCGCCGCGGGTGCGCTTCTGGGAGCCGCCCTTGGTGCCGGCGCCGCGCTCCTTCTCGCGCCCCAGAGCGGCGCGGAGGCTCGCCACAATCTCGCGCGCCGCGGACGTCACCTCCGAGCTCGTACCGCAACCGCATGGGATGACCTTCGTCATGAACTTCGTTATGCGGCGAGAACTGGCCGACGCAACCTGGCCCGCAAGTTTACTGGAGCACGAACCCACCAGCGCGAGCGACACGACTTTCGGAACGGCCATCCCGCGGATGACTAGTGCAATGCTCGCAAGCGCTCCTCGGCCAGCTCTTTGTACCGTGGATCGTTATAATCGGTTACCGGCAGCTTCGCGATCGCCTCGTACTGCTCGCGCGCCTTCGCGGTCTCGTCGCGATCGGCATAGACGCCGGCGAGATCGAGCCGATGGGTAATCCGATTGGGTTCTAGCGCGACCGCGCGCTCGAGATACTGCTGCGCCTTTTCCCAACTCGCCTCACCCAGCACCCCTCCCCCGAGCAGATTTCTCGCTGCCCATCGCTCGAATCCGCTCAGGCGCATGATCTCCGCATTCCACATCCCGAGGACGTGGAGCGCTCCGGCGTTCAAGGAATCGAGACGAAGCGCCGCGTGCACCTCATCGTGGACGACGCCCGCGTACTTCACCTTATCGCGCTTTCCCTTCGAGAGCGCAACTCGACCGAGGGCCTTCGCGAGCACGAAGTGCGCATCCGCCGAGTTGGGATTTGCCTTCACAGCGAGATGTCCCAATTTCTCGCCGCGAGCGTAGTAGCTTTGGCGCTCCGCGTCATTGAATTCGCCAAGGTCCACGGCCGCGTTTGACGCCTTCCACAGCGCTTCCACGCTCGTTGAGTCCGCGGCGACCGCGGCTTCGTAATACCGTAATGCGCCAACGAGATTTCGCGTGGCGTATTCCTTGTCGCCAAGCGCGATCTGCTCCGCCGCGCTCTGTCCCGCCGCGACTCGCGTGATGAGGAGCATTGCGGCCGTGATCGTCGCGCGTATGCTCATGCGAATGCTCATACCCGAAGCTCCCTTACGTGAGAAGGACCGTTCAGCGCCAAGCCGGCGCCAACGTAGGTGTACCCCGAAGACTGGTCAATGCTCGCGCAACGGCTGATCGAGCGAAAACGCGACGGTGGTCGGCTCGAGCCGGGTGAATGGCGCGCCCTAACGCTAGCCTACACGGCCGGGCACATCCCCGACTATCAAATGGCCGCCTTCCTCATGGCGTGTTTCATCCGTGGGCTCGATCGCGACGAGACGGCCGCGCTCACCGAAGCGATGCTCGGGAGTGGTGAACGATTGGCGCTCGCTGACCTCGGCGTCGCGCGCGTCGACAAACACTCGACAGGGGGCGTCGGCGATAAGGTGTCGCTGGTACTGGCGCCGCTCATCGCCTCGCTCGGTGTCGCCGTTCCGATGATGTCCGGCCGCGGCCTTGGGCACACTGGCGGCACGCTCGACAAGCTCGAGTCGATTCCCGGACTTCGCACCAGCCTAACGCTCATGGAGGCGCGAGCACAGATCGAAGCGATCGGCTGCGCGCTGATGGGCCAGACCAAGGAGATCGCGCCCGCGGATCGTAAAATGTATGCCTTACGAGACGCGACCGGCACCGTCGAGTCGATTGCGCTCATCGCGGCTTCGATCATGAGCAAGAAGCTGGCGGAGGACCTCACGGGACTCGTGGTCGACATCAAGCGCGGCAGCGGGTCGTTTCTCCCACAGCTCGAGCGCAACCTCGAGCTCGCCGACGCCATGATCCGCCTCGGCGCCGATCACGGGTGTCCGGTCGTCGCGCTCATTACCGCGATGGACCGGCCGCTCGGTCGCGCGTGCGGCAACGCGCTCGAAGTCGAGGAAGCCATCCACACTCTCAAGGGTGAAGGTCCGCCCGACCTTCTCGAGATCACGTACGCACTCGGCGTTGAAATGTTGCTCATCGCCGGCGCGACGATGACCGCTGACGAAGCGCGTCGCCAGATGGAAAAAGCAATCGGAACCGGAAGAGCTGCCGAACACTTTCAGAAGATCATCGAGGCACAGGGCGGTAATCCTGGCGTCGTCGAGGATCCAGCCGTGCTGCCGCAGGCGGCGGAGTGCGAGCTATTTGGCGCGCCGAGGAGGGGGTTCGTGGCGCGCGTCGAGCCGAAAGCGATTGGGCGCGGCATAATTGCTCTCGGCGGAGGCCGCACAAAGATGGAGGATCGTGTCGATCCAAGCGTCGGCTTCGTGATAACCGCTCGCCCCGGTGATTGGGTAGAACAAGGTGAGCCGCTTGCGACGATCTTCGCGCGCGATCGTGCCGGCGTCGAAGCGGGGCGACAAACGCTGCGTCAAGCGATTGTAATTTCTGATGAAGCAGATCCACCGCTCCCGCTCGTCTCACATCGCGTGAGCAGCACTGGAGTCGAAGTCGTACCCAGCATCTAATATCTCATTGCTTGCGGCTCACTGACTCCCTGGCCTCATCCCTACACTCTAGCCCCGGTCTTTCATGCCTCCTCGCTTCGCAAAGTTCGCAGCGCTCGGCGCATTCGGTGCCGTTGGGCTGTTCGTGCTCATCTTCGTCGTGATCGCGATCGCGGCAGCGCCTCGCCGGACGGGTGGCATCGACATCGTTCAGGCCACCGTCACCTGGATCTCCGTGGGAATCGCCGTTCTCGCTCTGATCGCCCTGCACATCGTGCTCGCGCGAGGGCTGCTCGATTATTCCCGCGGACGACGCAGCGTGGTGTGAGCGCGCCCTAAGGTTTGCTGTAGAGCTTATTGAGATGCGTACTCGCCCAACCGCGTTCCTTGGCTTGGCGTGGCGCGCGAGCGAGATAGAGCCCGTACTCTGCGCGCGCCATCGTGGTATCGTGACGCTCCTCGGCGGAAAGACCGAGAAAAACATGCGGCAGCGCGTAATCGGAATCGGCGCGCAACGCCGCGCGCAGGTGTTGCTCCGCTTCGGTGAACCTTCCTTTGCCGATCAGCAGACTGCCATAAAAGACGAGCGCTAACGGATCGTCGGCGCGAATGAGCATCGCGGTCTGGAGCTCGCTGAGCGCCGCGGTGGTATCGCTCAGCGCGGCGGCTGCGGCCGCAAGACGAACGTGCCCCATGTAGAATCCAAGGTTCTCGATCAGCGCCTGCTCATATGCGGCTCGTGCCTCTTCATAGCGTTGCTCACTCGCTCGCAGCGATCCGATTGCGTAGTAAACGAACTCCTTGGAGTAGTAGGGCGCAACCGAGTCGTGTTGAACACGTTCTAAACGTCGCACCAATGCCGTGAGCTCGGCGATCGCGCTGTCCGTCTCGTTCAGCCGCACCCAGGCGTACGCGCGCGGGATATGGAGCATCGCGGCGCGCGGTTTGGTTCGGAGCGCCTTGCCCCATTCCTCCACGGCCTCGCGGTAGTTTCCTAACGCGTAGGCGCGCAAGCCGACAGTCGCGGCGTCGCGATCGGACCTGGATTCGCGCATCACCCACCATGGGACATCCAAGGTTCCCTCGAGAAACGGGCTGTACGCGAGCGCCATCCTGACGAGCGAGTCCGTCGCGAATGCGGCGTTAGGCTCGAGCGCGAACAAACGTCGGATCGAGCCATCGGGCATGGTGCGCCACGGAAACTGCTGACGCAACAGCGTCCAGCGCGCGAAGTATGCGTCCGCAAAAGTCGGGTCCAATCGCAATGCCCAGTAGAACGCCTGATCGGCGAGCCCAGGGAACACGTGCCGGACGCTGTCGCCGAGACGATAGTAAGCGACAGCATCGTTCGGATCAGCCGAGGAATCGCCGAGTACCGGCCGCGGATAGGGTCCGTGGAGATTGGCGATCGGATAATGCAAAGAGCGCCACAGCGGCCCCCTCTGCCGAGCCGCGCTGTCGAGTGCAGAGTCGTACCGAGTCACCAACGGTCTTGGCACTGGCG
>DATEGN010000054.1:0-25490 GCA_035280125.1 Gemmatimonadaceae bacterium
CGAGCTGCTCTTTCTCGGTGCGGTTCATCGCTCGTTACCGATATGGTGTAGTGTCAATGGTGACGCCCGGACCCATCGTGCTCGATACGCACACCGTCTTCACGTATAGGCCCTTGGAGGCGGCCGGCTTTTGCCGGATGATCTGGTCCATGAACGCCGTGAAATTTGTCACGAGCGCATCGAGGCCAAAGGAGATCTTCCCGATGGCCGCGTGCACGTTGCCGCTCTTGTCGACGCGGAACTCGATCTTGCCTGCCTTCGTTTCGCGCACCGCATTGGCGACGTTCATCGTGACCGTGCCAGCCTTTGGATTCGGCATCAAGCCACGCGGACCCAACACACGACCCAGTTGGCCGAGCTGCCCCATCTGATCCGGCGTGGCGATCAACACGTCAAAATCGAGCCAACCGTCCTTGATGCGCTGGATGTACTCGGCTCCGACGTAGTCCGCTCCTGCCTCCTGTGCCTCACGTGCCCGATCGCCCACCGCAATTACGAGAACGCGAACAGACTTACCGGTACCCGCGGGGAGCACGACAGTGCCACGAACGACCTGATCGGCGTGTCGTGGATCGACGCCCAATCGGACGGCGACTTCCACGGTCTCATCAAACTTTGCGAACGCCGACTTCTTGACGATCTCGAGCGCCTGGCGCGCCTGATACGTCGACGCGATATCGCGATTCTTCGCCGCGGCATTGTACTTCTTTCCATGAGTACGCATCAGTCAACGACCTCCACACCCATGGAACGCGCGGCTCCGGCAACCATCGCCATCGCCGACTCGAGAGAATCACAGTTCAGATCGGGCAGCTTGATCTCGGCGATCTTGCGGATCTGCGCCTTGGTCACCTTTCCGACCTTATTGCGGTTCGGCTGACCCGAACCCTTCTCGATCCCCGCCTCCTTCTTGAGGAGCACCGCTGCGGGCGGCGTCTTCGTGATGAAGGTGAAGGATTTGTCCGAGAAGATGGTGATTTCGACGGGGAGAATGGTCCCCGCTTCTTTCTGGGTTCGCGCGTTGAACTCCTTCACGAACGCCATGATGTTGATGCCCTGCGGACCAAGTGCCGTACCCACCGGCGGTGCCGGCGTCGCCTGTCCCGCGGGGATCTGCAACTTCACGAATCCCGCGACTTTCTTTGCCATGTTGCCTCACGCACTTCTGGTTCGTAGCGTGCGCGCTGTCGCGCGCCCGAACTCCCACTAGAGTTTTGCGTCAGAGTGGTGGCTGACGTCTGCGTGGAGCGTTGCGCGTGGCGCGTGGCGCGATCTTGACGGCGCCTCACGCACCACGCTTCACGCAGCACGCATCAGTACGCTCTCAACTGCAAGTAATCCAATTCGACACTCGTCGGCCGGCCGAACAAGCTGACCGATACTCTCACCTTTCCTTTGTCCGCCATCACCTCTTCGACCGTTCCGTTGAAATCGGTGAACGGACCTTCCGTGATCGCGACTGCTTGTCCAACCAAGAAGGGAATCTCCTCCTTGGGCTCTTCCTGCTCCGTCTCGTCGGCAATGCCGAGAAGGCGATTCACTTCGTCGGGACGCAGCGGTTGCGGAAAACGCTGATCGTGACCGACAAACTTGATCACCCCTTGAATCGAATTGATAACGTGTGCTGTCTCCTGATTCATTACCATTTCGACGAGCACATATCCTGGGTACAGCTTTCGCTCGACTGTCACTTTCTTGCCGTTCTTGATCTCGACGACTTCTTGCGTTGGGACGAGCGCCTGACGAATCGGGCGGTCCTCGGCCGGTCGCGTGTCGAGCTCGATCTTCCGCTGAATCAGTGAACGGACCTTGTTCTCATGCCCAGCCGTCGTCTGAATGGCGTACCAGCGGTGTTCCATTCCGTTCACCGGGCGAAGAGCGACGGAACGCCACGGACGAGCACAAGGCTGAGGAACCAATCGAGCACGGTGATGAAGAGTGCGAGCACGAGCACGAAGATGATGATGGCGATGGTGGCTTGACGCACCTGACCGCGATCGGGCCAGGTGACCTTCTTCATCTCCGCAACCACGCCGTGGTAGAACGCGACGAGGCGCGTCCACCAGCTGCTCCCCGCCGGCGCAGGTGGCGCGCCTTGCGGTGGTCGTGCGACGTCGACGGCCATGTTACTTCGTTTCCTTGTGGACCTGATGCTTGTCACAACGCGGGCAGTACTTCTTCCATTCCACGCGTTCCGGATGCAGGCGCTTGTTTTTGGTCGTGAAGTAATTGCGATTCTTACACTCGCCGCAGGCGAGGATGATTTTCTCACGTGGCATACGACATCAGCTCCCAGGTTGCGGCCGTGCAGGCATCGTCTCTACACAGCCGACAGCCCGCCGAAAGGCCCGCGCCTTCCGACCGGCTGCTCGTTCCGCACCTCTTTCAAACTCACTCAATCTCGTTCACCAGGAGCTCGCGACCGGGATTGAACCGGTGACCTCACCCTTACCAAGGGTGTGCTCTACCAACTGAGCTACGCGAG
Organism: Gemmatimonadaceae bacterium; assembly: GCA_035280125.1. GTDB lineage: Bacteria > Gemmatimonadota > Gemmatimonadetes > Gemmatimonadales > Gemmatimonadaceae > AG2. The sequence continues at coordinate 2,486 of DATEGN010000054.1, forward strand.
CACTTCGTCTACGTCCTGCTGCACTTGTACTTCTCGCCACGAGCGGGAGACGGGGCTCGAACCCGCGACATCAAGCTTGGAAGGCTTGCGCTCTACCAACTGAGCTACTCCCGCGACTTCTCGTCCCGCTCGACCCGCCTTACGAGTCGCATGGTGGGGGAAGGATTCGAACCTTCGAAGGCGTTAGCCGGCAGATTTACAGTCTGCTCCCGTTGGCCGCTTGGGTACCCCACCGGTTTCGCGCCTCCTCCTCGACTCTTCCCCTCCCACTGCACGCGCGCTCTCGGCGCTCGACGACGAACGGTGCGTCTCGTTCGAGAGCTGACGGTGGGACTCGAACCCACAACCGCCGGTTTACAAAACCGGAGCTCTGCCGATTGAGCTACGTCAGCAAGGGCCGTTTTTGCGCGAGACTCGTACAATAGCCGGAGCGGAAATGAGTGTCAAGCCGTGCCCTCACGCGGAGTTAGCCGCTCCCTTCGGTCGCGGCTTACGTATTTGAAGTCGCTCCCGCGATGCGCTCGCTCCTCCTCCGTGCCTACTAGCGCACCAGGCGCCACTTCGTTCCCTGCGACGTGTCCTCGATCTGTACGCCTCGACCAGCGAGCTCCGCCCGGATTTGATCCGCAGTCGCAAAGTCACCCTTCGCCCGCGCGGCACGACGTGCCTCGAGACGTTCCTCGACCCAGGCCCTCAATGCCGCGTCCGCCTCTGGCGTCTCTGGCACGATGTCGAGCACTCCATTCACTCGCTGGAATGCCTCTCGCGCCCTGGCAATCGCCGCCGGATCACTCCCGCCGCGATCCAGCTCGGCGTTTGCCACCCTGATGAAGTCCGAGAACGCCGCCAGCGCCTCTGGAGCATTGAGGTCGTCGAAGAGAGCAGATTCGGCATTCCGTTCGAGATCATCCGCGGCCTGCGCGAGAGCAGCAGTTCCTCCGCTGGCCATGTTCAGGCGCTCGGCGAAGATCCGGATTCGGTCCACCGCCTCGATCGAAGACTCGAGCGCCTCCTCGGTGAGATTCAGCTCCTTTCTATAGTGAGTGTTGTAGACGAAGCGCCGAATGGCCGCGGCTGGTATCCGCGACTCGCGCATGTCCTTCACCGTGGTGACGTTTCCCAAACGCTTGGCCATCTTCGCCCCCTCGGTGAGGAGGAACGCCCCGTGGCACCAGAAGCGCGAGAATGTTCGACCGGTCGCCGCTTCTGATTGCGCGATCTCATCCTCATGATGGGGGAAGATGAGATCGATCCCGCCGCAGTGAATGTCGAGCGTCTCGCCGAGGAGATCGATCGCCATCGCCGAGCACTCGAGGTGCCAGCCAGGCCGGCCGCGGCCCCACGGCGAATCCCAGGCGGCATGCACTTGCTCGTCCTCGGGCTTCGCTGCTTTCCAGAGCGCAAAGTCCTGCGCGTTTTCCTTGGTGTAATCATCCTGCGCAACGCGCGCGCCTGTCTTTACTTCTCTTCGATCGAGACGCGACAGCTTTCCATATGATGGAAAGCGATCGATTGCGAAATAGACGGAGCCATCCTCCGCCTGATAGGCGACACCAGCATCGACGAGTCGCTTGACGAGTGCCACCATCTGCGGCACGTAGTCGGTCGCCTTTGGATATGACTCGGCAGGCTCGATTCGCAAATAATCACGATCCCGGAAAAAAATCTCGGTGATCGGTTCGGTCACTTCGCTGATCGTTTTTCCCTGCTCCGCGGCGCGACGAATGATCTTATCGTCGACATCCGTGAGATTCATGACCTGACGCACCTTCCACCCACGCAAACGCAGCGCGCGCCGCAGGAGATCGACGAACAAAAACGTGCGAAAATTTCCGAGGTGCGCGGGATTGTAGACCGTTGGTCCGCAACTATAAATGTGGACGGTGTCGCCTTCCGCCGGAGCGAATGGCTCGACCTGTCGAGACAGCGTGTTGTAGAGCCGGAATTCCTGCATTCGCGAATGCTAGACGCACCCGGAATGACGGTCAACGGATCGTATTCTCGGCGACCCTCGTGGTGATCGACGCGTGGGTTGGCACAACGGTCGACACGCGACCGCGGTCGATACGCAGTACTCGATCGGCGATTTTTTCGACAGCACGGGCATCGCGTGCGGCGAGCAGCACGGCAGCGTTGTTTTCCCGCGCCCAGCGGACAGCGGCGAGCAGCGCGAAGGCCGCCGCGATGTCACCGTACACCCGATCGACATTGTCGATGAGCGCGAGATCCCAGGCGGGAACGTCCGCGCATGCTTTCGCGTGCACGACGTCGCGAAAATAGACCAGCCTTCCGTCGCGATCGATGACGCCATCGTCGGCGATGAGCGAGCCCGCGGCACAGAGCAGCAGCGTTGTTTTGCCGGCACCCTCTGGACCGACGAGCGCGACGACCTCTCCTCGCTTGATATCGAGTTGCACATCGCGGAGCGCGCGCGCCGTCGCCGAGCATCCAGCCAATCCCGCGCGGTACGTTTTGTTCAGTGCGAGAATGCGAACCACGTGCTGCCGATTCACGCCCACTCCTTACGACGTTAGGCGAATGACTAACTCGGTGCGCATGCAGCGCACAACCGTTCGCGCTCGTCCGACATCATCTTAGTGCAAAACGCGGTACTGCCGAGTCCGGAAAAACGCCTGAAGAATCCACTCAAACTTGTTCAAGCCTGCCGCGGATAGGCGCCGGAGCGGCGCCAAAGCGTTTCCGATGAAATTCATCGATGGCCTCGACGATCGGCGTCGGATCGAACCGCACCGGATCGGTGGCTGGTAGCTCCGTTTCACGGCTCACTCGATCGATCGCCACACGGGCTTCGCTCTCGCTCAGATCGTAGGTGTTGAGCGCGACCGCAATCACCGGTGCCGGCCGCAGTGGCGCCGCAGCCGCCTCCTGCATCTCGATGAACTCGGCGAGCGGTGGAATCCTCACCCAAGGATGGTTATTGATGGCCGTTCGCGAGGGCTGCGCGCACATCACCATCGCGTGCGGAAGGGATCCATGCAGCAAGCCGTACGTCACGCCAGAATAGCTCGGATGAATGATCGAGCCTTGTCCCTCGACGAGAACGATGTCGGCATCCTTCGCCGCCTGAAGCGTTAGGCGCTCAGCGGCTCCGGCGATGAAATCGGCGATCACCGCATCGACGGAGATGCCCCACCCCTCGACGAGAATGCCTGTTTGGCCCGTTGCGGCAAACGCGACGCGCATGCCGCGCTCACGCATCGCGTCCCGCAGTTGAAGCTGCGTCGTCATCTTGCCGATGTTGCAATCCGTGCCAACCGTGAGGATCACCGTGGCCCGATCGTCGAGCTCGCGGACGCGGCCGCGCGCGACGTCGATATCGTCAGGCGGCCGGCGCAGGTCGTGGATCGCAACGCCGGCTGCACGTGCACGAGCAGCGAATTCCGCGTCGTCGCCAAGCAACGTGTGAAGACCACTCCAGATCTCGAGGCGTTGATCGATTGCGTCGAGGATGAGTGAGCGCCAACTCGGCGGCAGCTGGCCACCCGGCGGCGCGATGCCGATCAGGAGGGCATTTGGCTTTCGCGCGAGCCCCTCGGCGAGCGACGCAACGACAGGAATCGCTCCGCCGAACCCGAGGACGGCCTGCGCAGTTTGTCCCGCGCGCGTCGAATCGATCACGGCGACGACATTCTGCGGTGTGTATCGGATACAGGCGTTCGCGGTCTTCGACCGAAGCGGACTAAACGCGCCTTCGGCAAGAATGAGAAAACGTAAATTCATCGATTGTGCTGACGTCCGTTCGTCTTGGTGTGCTCGGCGATGGATACGACGTCGATCGGCGGGCCAGTTGGGACGAGGACGCCGCCGCCGGGCGCCGGTAGTCTGAGCACGAGCGGCCTCTCGCGCGTCGTGCGCCGGAAGCCCTGCCCTTCGTAAATCCGAGTGATGAGAATGCGCCGCACAATCACCATCACCATCGCGAGCGTCGGGAGCGCGACGATCAAGCCGATGCCGCCGAGCAGCTGGCCCATGATCAGCACCGACATGATTGTCAGCACAGGCGGCAGATCGACCTTCTTCGACATCGCGTACGGCGAGACGACGTTGCCCTCGATGAGATGCACGATCACCCCGACGCCGAGGACCGCAAGCGCTCGGAGACCGCCGTTCGGTGTATTGAGAACAAAGAGCGCCGGCAGTGTCGTGGAAAGCAACGTTCCGAAGAACGGAATGATTGCGACCAGGCCGGTGAAGATCCCGAAGGTCAAGGCGAAGGGAACGTTCAGGATATAGAGAAACATCGCCGTGAGCGCGGCGAGAAACGCCATCACGAGCAACTGGCCGACGATATATGAACGGAGCGTATCGCCGAGGTCACTCAGGAGGTCACGGACCAGATCGCGGTGGATGGGCGGAAAGAGCGCGATGAGCCACTCGCGATAGAGTGCGGGGTGGAGCGACAAATAGATCGCGATGACCGTAATCGAGAAAATGCTGATCGCGCCCTGGACGACGCTCAGCACCCGCGTCGGTATAGTCGCGAACGTGCCAGAGACCTCGTTGTACAGCGCGATGAAGATCTTGTGCTCGCCCGGCGGCCAGAACTCGCGGAGCGCCGGCACGCGGCTGATCGTGCGTTCGAGGCTATCCTCCCATCCGGTGATGTAGTTCGGCAACACCTTGACCAGCGCCTGCGTCTGCGTGATGACCGGTGGCACGAGGATATAAAAGATCGCGGCGACGCCGGTGAGGCTCAGTATCAACGACGTCAGAAACGCGAGCCGCTCCGGAAAGTGCCACCGCCGCTCGAACCATCCGGCGACCGCTCTCAGATACAGCGATATCAGTACGCCGATGAACAGCAGGATGAGAACTTGCGCAACCCTGGCAAACAGCCACAGTCCCAGAATCGTGAGGACTGTGGCCGTGAGGATTGGCGCGAATTTGAAGCGACGCTGTGAATCGTTGCTCAACTTCCCTTTTTCTCGCTCTCGATGTCCTCGTCGATCTCGGCGTGCACCGTTTCCTCGTCGTGTTTCGCGTTCCCGCCGCCGATCTGACGCGGCGCTTGCGCCGGTGCGCCCGGTGGCAGCATTCCCATCTTTTGCTTGAGCTCCATCAGGCGAAGATCCACGCTGTTCGACGCCGAGCCACGCTCGAGCTGCTTGAACTGGTTGGCGAGCGTGTCACCCGAGAATTCTTCGTCGATCTCGACTGACGCTTTCAGCTGACGCTCGTTCTGCTCGATGCGCTCCTCCATCCGGGCGAACGCCTCGAAGGCCGACTTTTCGGAGAGCGACGACATCGTCTCCGCGATGCGCTTCTGTGCCTGTGCGCGTCGCTGGCGAGCAACGAGCAGATTCTTCTTGCGCTTCGCCTCCTCGATCTTGTCGTTCAAATCGCGAAGAGAATTCTTGAGCTTCTCCGTCTCGAGGCGGTGCGCTTCCCAGGTTTGCTCGAGCTGCTGGGCGTGCGCCATGTGCTCGCTCTGTCGAACGAGCGCCTGCTTCGCCAGATCTTCGCGATTCTCCTGGAGCGCGAGCATCGCGCGCTTTTCCCAGTCGGCCGCCTGCCGGTACTCGCCGTCGGCCTGGTCGCGCAGACGCTTTTCGTCGGCGATCGCCGTCGCGACCTGCTGCTTGGCCTTGGCGAGCTGCGACCGCATGTCGACGAGTATCTGACCGAGCATCTTCTCGGGATCTTCGGCCCGAGAGATCAAATCATTGATGTTCGACCGAAGCAGCGTGGACAGTCTATCGAAGAGTCCCATGTTGGATTGGCCTCAGTGTGCCTGCCGATAGGTGCCGAGCTCGCGCAAATGCGACGCGAGAGCGAGGCTGATGCTCTCGTACGCGGCTTGGAACTCCTCGTAATCGAGGTGCGCGAGCTCGAGCGCCTCCGTCATGACAATCGAGTCTTCCTCGATGCCATACGACCCATGGACCAAGTCCGTCGCGTTCAACTCGAGGAGCCGGCGGCTGAGCGTGGCCAGCTCGTTCTCGTTCTTCGGTAAGGACATGACCTTCACGCGCATCAGCACGACCGGCGGCGTGTAGTTCACAACGATCGCGAAATCGAGCTCGCCGCCGGGCTTCACGATCCACAGTCCGGGCTCCACCTCCCGATAACTCGCGCCTTCAGCGCCGATGCGATCGAGGAAGCCTTCGATGTCTTCCTTGGTGACCATCGCTTGACCTGGTTTGAGGTACGTGGAGCCTACTACGGGCGCCGGTAATGGGACGGTTTCGATTGGTAGAGAGCGGAGGGCAGTGCATAGAGGGTAAAAGCGTCCGACGGCGCAAGATAGCGCCGTCACGAGCGATGAGACAACCACGCTTCGGGCACCCGGTACCCTCTACTCCCTGCCCTCAGCCCCTCTTGATTTGCACGAGCCGCTCGCGCGCTAATCGCCGACCGGTGGGCGTCGCGGCGAGGCCGCCGCCAGCGGTCTCGCGATAGCGTACGTCCATCTCGCGGCCGATCTCGCCCATGGTGTCGATGACTTCGTCCGCAGGAATCGCAAAGGTGATTCCCGCCATCGCCATCTCAATTGCGGCGAGCGCGATCGCCGCGCCCGTTGCATTACGGAAAACGCAGGGCAGTTCGACCAGACCGCCGAGTGGATCACAAACGAGGCCGAGCGTTCCCTGCTGCGCCAATGCGACGGCGTGGATGACCTGCGTTGGAGTTCCGCCGAGCATCTCAGTCGCGGCACCGGCGGCCATCGCGGCCGCTGCTCCCGTCTCTGCCTGGCAACCACCCTCGGCGCCCGAGAGTGACGCGCGCTCGGCGACGACTGCTCCGATCAATCCTGCCGTCGCAAGGGCGTCGACGAGTTGCTCGTCCTTCAGCTTCCGTGCGTCCGCTAGCCCCGTGAGCACCGCGGGTAGAACGCCAGCGCCTCCGGCTGTCGGCGCGGCGACGATCACACCCATGGCGGCATTCACCTCCTGCACCGCGAGTGCGCGCGAGAGAATGTCGCGGAACGGCGTATCGGCAAGCGGACCTACGGCCTCCGTGTGCAATTTGGCCGCGTCGCCGCCGACGAGACCACTCGCGGAGCGGAGCTCGCCGGTGAGTCCCTGCGCAATCGCGCCGCGCATGACATCGAGCGCGCGCTGGAGCGCAGCGCGAATCTCCGCGATTGGACGGCCCTGATCGCGTGACTCCGCTTCGAGCGCGACTGCTGCCAGGGTGGCCCCTCGGCTTTCTGCTTCGCGAACGGCTTCAGCGAGAGATCTGAACATACGAATGGCGACGATGGAACGAGGATAAACAAAATTTAGTGACAGCTAAACTCATGAGCGCGCGCCGAAACGTCGGTGTCCACGTGTGTCACGCGCTCACTTTGTCGAGGCGGAACGCCCACTTCACCCAGGAAAGCGAGCGAATCTCGTCGCGCACTTTTTCGTCTGGAACGTCATCCGTCTCGATGACCATGAACGCGTCGCCGCCGCGCTCCTTACGCGTTAGGCGCAGCGTCGCGATGTTGATGTGATGATCGGCGAGAATGCCGGCAATGCGTGCGACCGATCCCGGGATGTCCTCGGCGACGAGCACGATCGTATGATAGTTCCCCGTGACTTCTACCGGGTACCCATCGATCTCCGTCACGAGCACGCGGCCGGCGCCCAATGACGAACCGACCATCACCGACTGGCGATCACCGCGCTCGACGGAGATGCGCGCCGTATTCGGATGGACCACGCCTTCTTCACCGAGCTTCGTCTTCTCAAACTGGTAGTCCAGGCCTTCGCGTTCGGCGATCTCGAGTGAGGTGCGTAAACGCTCATCATCGGGACGGAACCCCATCAGCCCGCCGACGATCGCCTTGTCGGTTCCGTGTCCTTCGCCCGTACGGGCGAACGAGCCGTGAAGCTCGATGCGCGCCCGCTCCGGCGTCCCGCCAACGAGACAGCGCGCGAGGAGTCCGAGTCGGCACGCTCCGGCCGTATGCGAGCTGGAGGGACCGACCATCACGGGTCCGATGATATCGAGAAGGCTTACCATAGTTGAGGGTCATTCCGAGGAGCATAGCGACTCGGAATCACAGAAGGGTTAACCAATAGCCGAGAGCTCCCTGGTTCGGTTGCGCTTTCGCTCGAGCAACGGTTTGAGATAATGCCCCGTATGACTCGCCTCGGTCGCCGCGACTTCCTCTGGCGTTCCTGCGGCGACGACTGTCCCGCCGCGGGTCCCGCCCTCCGGGCCGAGATCGATGATCCAGTCCGCCGTCTTGATGACATCGAGATTGTGCTCGATCACGAGCACCGTGTTCCCGCGATCGACGAGCCGATGCAAGACATCGAGTAGTAGCCGTACGTCCTCGAAATGCAGGCCCGTGGTTGGCTCGTCGAGGATGTACAGTGTTCTGCCGGTGTCGCGCTTCGAGAGCTCCGTCGCGAGCTTCACTCGCTGCGCCTCGCCGCCGGAGAGCGTGGTCGCGCTCTGCCCGAGGTGGATGTAACCCAAGCCGACGTCATTCACCGTCTCGAGCTTCTGCCGAATGCGTGGCTGATTCTCGAAAAAGTGCAGCGCGTCTTCGACCGTGAGCTCGAGAACATCCGCGATGCTCTTCCCGCGGAACCGCACCTCGAGCGTCTCTCTATTGTAGCGCTTGCCCTTGCAGACTTCGCAGGGCACGTAGACGTCGGGTAGAAAGTGCATCTCGATCTTCACGAGGCCGTCACCCTGACACGCTTCGCATCGTCCGCCCTTCACATTGAACGAGAATCGACCAGGACCGTAGCCGCGAATCTTCGCCTCCGGTAATTCGGCGAACAGCTCGCGAATCGGCGTGAAGAGTCCCGTATACGTCGCCGGATTCGATCGGGGCGTTCTGCCAATCGGGCTCTGATCGATATCGATGACTTTGTCGATGTGCTCGAGTCCCGTGATGCGGCGGTGAACACCGGGGATCACCCGCGCGCGATAGAAGTGCCGTGCCAGCGTACGATGGAGGATGTCCTCGATCAACGTCGATTTGCCGGAGCCGGAGACGCCCGTGACCGCGACGAACACGCCTAACGGCACTGCGACATCGAGATTTCGCAAGTTGTGTTCGCGTGCGCCTTCGACGCGTATGACTCGTCGTGGATCGACCGAACGCCGACCGCTCGGCGTTCGAATCTCCATCGCACCACTCAGATACTTGCCCGTGATCGAGTTCGAGTTCTGGGTGATGTCGCGGATCGTTCCCTCCGCGATCACCTCACCACCGTGCTTTCCGGCCCCGGGACCGAGGTCGATGATGTGATCGGCAGCCCGCATCGTTTCCTCGTCATGCTCGACGACGATGACGGTATTCCCGAGATCGCGAAGCTGCTCGAGCGTTGCGATCAAACGCGCATTGTCGCGTTGATGCAGGCCGATCGAGGGCTCGTCGAGAATGTACAGCACACCAACGAGTCGCGAGCCAATCTGCGTCGCGAGACGAATCCGCTGCGCTTCACCACCGGACAGCGATTCGGCCGCTCTGCCTAACGTCAAGTAATCCAACCCGACGTCGACGAGGAAGCGAAGTCGCTCGCGCACTTCCTTGAGAATGGGTCCAGCAATCTCGGGATCGATCCCCGGACGGCCGTTCCCGCGCACCGGAACTTGCTCGAAGAATTCCAGCGCTTCGGTGACGGGTAGCTCCGTGAGCTCACCGATATTTCGGTCAGCGACCGTGACCGCCAGCGCTTCGCGCTTCAGCCGGCGCCCGCCGCACTCGGCGCATGGCACGGCGACCATGTACGCCTCGAGCTCGGCGCGGATGGTGTCCGAGTCCGTCTCTGCATAACGGCGTTCGATGTTGGCGAGCACGCCTTCCCACTCGAACTCGCCTTTCTTCTTGCCACCATCGCCGTAGAGGATCGTGTCGCGGACTTGCTTCGGCAGCTCACCCCAGGGCGAGTTGAGATCGAACTTGAGCGCGCGCGCAATGGCGGGAAGTACGATCTTGCGCAAGTAGCCCTGTGGCTCGCCCCACGGGATGACCACCCCTTCCAGAATCGAGATGCGCGGATCGCCCAGGATCAGCTCTTCGCTCACACGACGACGCGTGCCCAAACCGCCGCACGCAGGACACGCACCGAAGGGCGAGTTGAAGGAGAAGTGTCGCGGCTCGAGCTCGGGCAGCGAGATGCCGCATGTCGGACAGCCGTAGCGCTCCGAAAAAAGCTCGACGTGCTCGTCGTCCGCTCGGCTCACTTGCACGAGACCATCGGCGAGCTTCAGCGCCGTCTCGAGCGAATCAGCCAGTCGTCCGCGATCCTCGGCGCGCACGACCAGGCGATCGACCACGACTTCGATTGTATGATTCTGCCGGCGATTGAGCTTCGGCGGATCGGAGACTTCGATCAGGTCTCCATCCACATATGCGCGAATGAATCCCTGCTTGCGGACGGTCTCAAAAAGCTCGCGAAACTCACCTTTTCGACCTTGTACGAGCGGCGCTCTCACTTCGATGCGGGCGCCATCCGGCCAGGAGAGAATGATGTCGGCGATCTGGCCGGCGCTCTGTCGCTGAACTGGGCGTCCGCAGTTCGGGCAATGCGGTGTTCCGACACGGGCATACAACAGACGCAGATAATCGTAGATCTCGGTGACGGTCCCAACGGTCGACCGCGGATTGTGACCCGCCGTCTTTTGTTCGATGGAGATCGCCGGCGACAATCCTTCGATCGAGTCGACGTCGGGCTTCTCCATGAGGCCGAGGAACTGCCGCGCGTACGCCGACAGCGACTCGACGTAGCGGCGCTGGCCCTCCGCGTAGATCGTGTCGAACGCCAGCGACGACTTTCCCGAACCGGACAGGCCCGTGATCACGGTCAGCCGATCGCGCGGAATTCTGACGTCGATATTCCGAAGATTGTGCTCGCGCGCGCCGCGAATAATCAGTGCGTCTTCTGCCATAGCCAGGGAAAGGTGCCGCGCGGACGCGATCGAGACAAGAGAAGGTGCGAGGTGCTAGAAGACAGGCGATTCGGCGTCGCTACATTCCTAGCACCTGGCCCCCGTAGCACCTCATCCTGGCCCCTCTTCCGTGCCCCATACCGACGCCATTGTGGTTCTCACGACCGTCGCCTCCGAAGATGAGGCTGTGAAACTCGTACGCACCTTGCTCGAGCGACGGCTCATCGCGTGCGGTACACTGCTGCCCCGGTCGCGGTCCCTGTACCGCTGGCAAAGCAAGATCGCCGACGAGAGCGAAGTCGTCGTGCTTCTCAAAACACGCTCGGCACGGCTCGAATCGCTGCAGAACGCGTTTGGCGAATTGCATCCGTACAAAGTGCCGGAGCTGCTCGCGTTGCCGGTTGTGGCGGGGTTAGGCAAATACCTCGAATGGATCAACGACGAGACCTCGTTGGCCCTGGCGTGACGATGAAATGACAATCGTTACGGCCGGTCGAGCTCGATGACGCCAACACGCGAACGGCACATATCGGCTCGGCGAGGAGTAGAACCAGGTAAAGTGCCGTGCCCCCGTAGACGTGAGAATCGTCCTCGACAAGCGAGGGCGGCCGGTAACGCCGCCGCATACCCCAGAGCCCGAGAAGCCCAGCGACGGTGATTCGAGTCCGCATCGATGATCTCGCGTTCTTCGACGGAGAAGCGATCGTCCGGCCCGTGAACGAAGAACTCGGTGCGACGACGGCGCTGCTCCGGCGACTCGAGCTTGCCGCCGGGACGCAATTACACGATCAGATTCGTCTTCAGGAACCACTACCAGTCGGTGCGGCGGTCGTGACGGCCGCGGGAGCGCTGACCGTGCAGCTTCTCGTCAACGCCGTCGTGATGAGTCGCAGCGAGCGCGTGACGTCGGACTCTGTGCGGCGAGCGCTGACGAGCGCCCTGCAACGGGTCGAATCCTGGCAGATCAAGGATGTCGCCATTCCTCCGTTCGGACTCGGCGCCGGAAATCTCGAAATCGAAGAAAGCGCAAAGATCATGATCGGCGTCATCGCTCAGCATCTCCTGGGCGCGCACTATCCTCAAACCATCACACTGGTGGCCGAAACGGCAGACGAAGAGCGCGCGCTGTCAATGGCACTCGAGCGGAGCGGATTGTGAATACGCGAAACGGGTTCACGAAGCCCCGCGTGTTGGCCGCCCTTCTCGTATTGCTCCTCTGGATTGGGGGCCTCGGCTTCCTCGTTAGGCGCGAGTACTTCCGCCCGAACACGGAGCGGCTTGCCGAGGCGGCGCTCCGCGTCTCGCCTGGTGCCGTGTATTACGCGGTGATGCAAGGCAACCGGCAGATCGGCTTCGCATCGTCCTCCATCGACACCGCCACCACGACGATCTCAGCCGACGATTATCTCGTCGCCGATTTGCCAGTGGGTGGCCGCGCGCATCGCGCGTCGGCGCGGACGCACGTCGTCCTCACACGCGCGATGCGCACGAAGGCGTTCGTTGTCTCCTTCGAAGGGGATGCCGCGCCAATCGTCGCTCGCGGCCGCGTGCTCGATGACACTCTGCTCATCCTCATGCTCGCCACCGGCAATGACGCTCCGGTGGACACGCAGCGAATCAAGCTCTCCGGTCCGATCCTTCTGCCGACGCTCCTCCCGCTCGCGATCGCGCTGGAAGAGCAGCCAAAGATCGGTCGCGCCTACAAGTTGCCTGTGTTCGATCCGGTTGGCCTGACTCCGCGCGAGGTCTCACTGACCATCGCTGCCGAATCGAGCTTTGTGGTGGACGACAGCTCCGCGTTGGATAGAAAGGCGGGCATCTGGCGTGGCCTGGAGCCAGACACTCTCCGAGCATACCGAGTTGTTACCGATACTGGTGCCGGTGCTGCGGGCTTCACGGGTTGGATCGACGAGCAGGGGCGCGTCGTCCAAACGTCGCAGCTCGGATTCGAGCTCCGGCGTCTCCCATATGAAGTCGCGTTCGAGAACTGGCGAATCGCGCTCGGCAAGGGCACCCCGCCGATATCAGAAGATCGTGACATGCTCCAGACGACAGCGATCGGCGCAAATCGACGTCTCGATCCAGGCATCGCGTCGCTGAGTGTGACGCTGCGTAACGCTGACCTGCGCGGCTTCGACCTCGTGAGCCCGCGCCAGCGCATGCACGGCGACACTCTGGTCGTGACACGCGAGCCACCGGAGTGGATGACTGCTCGGTACACTCTGCCAGACGGTGGTCGAAGGTTGATGCCAGAGCTCACGGTGGCGGAGCCGCTTGTCCAGAGCACTCACCCGGACATCGTGCGCCTCGCGAAACGACTGTCCCGCGGCCAGCACGATCCGCGTATTGTCGCCGAGCGAATCAATCAGTGGGTTTATGATTCGCTCACGAAACGGATCACTTTTGGTATTCCGAGCGCGCTTCAGGTCCTGCGCGCCCGCGCCGGCGATTGCAATGAACATGCACAGCTATTCGTCGCGTTGGCACGAGCCGCGGGAATTCCTGCTCGCGTCGACGCTGGCCTCGCGTACATCGACGGCAAGTTCTATTACCACGCCTGGCCAGAAGTCCTTTTGCGCGACTGGGTATCGGTCGATCCGACGTTCGGTGAGTTCCCCGCTGACGCAGCGCACCTGCGATTTACCGTCGGCGGCTTGGGACGTCAGGCGGAGATGATTCGTCTTATGGGAAGACTGAAACTGAATGTGGTCGGAGCAGGTGCTAGGTGATCGGTGCTAGGTGCTGGGCACCAAGATTCTGGCACCTATCACCTAGCACCTGGTACCTCCATGATCCGGCTCTCCTCTCTCTCCAAGCGCTACGGCTCGTTCACCGCCGTCGACAGCATCGACTTGTCAGTTCCGCGCGGTGAGCTGTTCGGATTTCTCGGGCCTAATGGCGCCGGCAAAACGACGACGCTCCGCATGATTGCCGGCATTCTGCGCCCAACCGCGGGCCGGATCGAGATCGCCGACATCGACATCGTCGCCGATCCGGTTGCCGCGAAATCCAAGCTCGGCTTCATCCCGGATCGCCCGTTCATATACGAGAAGCTCACCGGCGCGGAATTCCTCCGTTTTGTCGCTGGACTCTACGATCAAAGTGGTCCGACGGTCGAGCACCGCGCGCGCGAGCTGCTTGCCTTATTCGATCTCGAGGAGTGGCGCGACGAATTAGTCGAGAGCTACAGCCACGGAATGCGGCAGAAGTTGATCATCTCGAGTGCCTTCGTTCATCGCCCTGACGTCATCGTCGTCGACGAGCCGATGGTGGGCCTCGACCCGAAAGCGGCGAAGATCCTCAAAGATCTTTTTCGCGAGTACACACGCCGCGGTCACACGATCATGATGTCCACGCACACACTGGAGGTTGCGCAAGCGTTATGCGACCGGATTGGAATCATTCAGGGCGGGAAGATCCGCGCGTGCGGAACGATGGACGAGTTGCGCCGCGATGCCGAAGCCGGGACTACTGGTCTCGAGCACATATTCCTCAAGCTCACGGGCGAAAACGCGGCGCGCGAGCTGGTCGCGGTCCTCAATGCTTGATCCATCGCGCGGGGAAGGCGCGTCTCGCCCCGATCCTTCCATGCTTCATCTGCTTGGTCCGAAATACCTGACCGCCAGGGCCAGGGCGTTCGCAAGTGAACGTGGTCGCGCCGGGCGTTGGCTCGTACTCGGCATCTTCGGCGTTCTCTTCTGGACGTTCATCTTCGGCGTCGTGTTCCGACTGCTGAGGTACTTCCGCGGTGTTCAGGAAATCGGACCGCTGCTCGCGGGAAAGCTGCTCGGGCTCATTCTGGTTGGTTTCTTCTCCATCCTCCTGCTGTCGAACGTCATTACGGCGCTTTCGAGCTTTTTTCTCGCACGCGACCTGGATCTTCTCGTCGCCGGACCAGTGGATTGGCTCAAGCTGTACGGCGCGAAGCTGCTCGAGACGCTCGTGCACTCGAGCTGGATGGTGCTACTGATGGCGGTGCCACTGTTCGCGGCGTACGGCGTGGTGTTCGCGGGCGGCTACTTCTTTCCGGTCGTCGTCGCGGCGCTGCTGCTTCCCTTCCTTGTCATTCCTGCGGCGATCGGCTCGGCGATCACGCTGTTGCTCGTCAACATTTTCCCGGCGCGACGAACGCGAGACATCCTGAGCGTGATCGCGATCCTCACGGCAAGCGGCATCGTGCTGCTCTTCCGGCTCGTTCGGCCGGAGCGGTTCGCGAAACCAGAAGGCTTCCGATCCCTCGTCGACTTCATCACGCTTCTGCGAACGCCGACGTCGCCACTTCTGCCGAGCGAATGGATACAGCGCGCGACCATGGCGTGGCTGACTTACAAGATCGACCTGCTGCCATGGTATCTCCTTTGGACAACCGCGGCCGCCGCCGTCGTTCTCGGGGCGCTACTGCATTGGCGGCTCTACCCACAAGGTTTCAGCAAGGCACAAGAGAGCGCTGAGCGTTGGGTGCGCGGCACTCTGCTTCGACGATTCGCTGATTGGGCACTTGCGCCGTTAGGCGTGCTTCGTCGCGAGCTCGTGCTGAAGGAGCTGCGCGTCTTCTTTCGCGACACGACACAGTGGTCTCAGCTGCTGCTGCTCGCGGTCCTCGTCGTTGTGTACGTCTTCAACATCAAGTTCCTGCCGCTCAAAGGAGACGGCATGACCTTTTTTCTGCGCAACGTCGTTCCGTTTTTGAATCTCGTACTCGCTGGATTCGTACTCGCTTCCATCGCGGCACGATTCATCTTTCCAGGAGTGAGTCTCGAGGGACGGACTCTCTGGCTTCTGAGATCGAGCCCAATGTCGGTTCGCGACCTCCTGTGGTCGAAGTTCTGGGTCGGGACTTTGCCGCTGCTCGTTCTGGCGCTGTTGATTGTCGGCGTCACGAATTATCTCCTTCAGGTCAGCACGTTCATGTTCCTCGTCTCCGTCCTGACGATTGCCGCGATGACGCTCGCGCTCGCTGGAATGGCACTTGGTTTCGGCACGCTGTTCCCGCAATTCGAGACCGAGAATGCGGCGCAGATTCCGACGTCGTTCGGCGGTTTGCTGTTCATGATGGCGTCTGTCGCCGTGATTGGCGGCGTCGTGGTGCTCGAGGCCCGCCCCGTCTACGGTTATCTGAGCGCGCGCACTTTTGGGCACCCAAAAGACCTCAGCGAGATGATTCTGGGGTTTGGACTGGCCGGGGCACTTTGTCTTTGTTCGACGCTCGTGCCGATTCGAGTAGCGCTGCGGCGGCTCAACTCGATCGAGAGGTAGCGAAAGGCGGAAGCTGTGACCGCCGGCGTGCAAGCAGGGTCGATGCTGTCAGGCCACGGGATTGTCGTGCGCCCCCACCCACCCCTTTCGGAGGAAGTTGCATGAAGCGCCTCACCATTGCCGCGGCTACCGTGGCTCTGATGCTTGCTGTTGCCCCACGGCTCCACGCCCAGGCGGCGACTCAGCAGGCGAAGGACACCGCCGCCGCGACGGCGAAGAAGGCTGGTACGAAGAAGTCGTCCACCAAGAAATCGGCGGCTGCCAGCGCCGCAAAGTCTGACAGCTCGACCAAGACGGCCAGCACCAAGTCCAAGCACGCCAAGAAGTCGTCGAAGGCGAAGGCCGACTCGACGGCGAAGAAGAGCTGATACGGTCTTACTTCGTTCGCGAAAGAAAGCCCCGGACATTCAAACGTCCGGGGCTTTTTCTGTGCGTCAGCATCTACTCAAGCAGCAAGCCGATGGCCACATGCGGCGCAGAACCTCGCTCCGACTTCCTCCACCCGTCGGCCGCACTGCTCACAGCTTCCGGCGAGGTAGCGGCCACATTCCGAACAGAAGATCGCGTTTTGCTCCGGACGAGGACCGTGTGTCGCACACGTGGGCCGGGCGACGCGATAGGCGCGAATCGCTGCTTCGACGTCGTCCGCGTCGTTGTCCGAGGCATCTGAAGCGCTAGATGCGCGCATGGCAGCAAGCGCTTGACGAGTGTACTGCTCCTTGAGCTGCGCATAGTCGGCCTCGGACAGCTTACCGGTTGCGCGGTCGAACTCGATCTCACGCAGTGCAGCGATCGCGACGTCGTCATGTACGCCACGTGCGCGGATTGCGGCGGCAGCCTGCGTTTGCTGAGGCTCGAAGAACAGCGGATAGAGCACAAAGGCAAGCGCGCCAATGGCGAGCAAAGTGCCGACAACGAGGGCGACAATCGCCGCGCTCATCGATCGTCGCGTACGGCAGCGTCGAGGCGCGCCATCTCGTCGTCCGTTGCGTCTGCAGGGCGCTTCGATCGGGCGGCGGTGGCAGTCACCGGTCGAGGAGTCTTCCTCCAGTTTCGCAGCACGAATACGACAAACGTCGCGCCGCCGACGAGCGCAATGAACGGTGTCATCCAGCCGAGCAGGTTGAACCCGCTCGCCGGCGGCGCCATGAGTACCCGCTCACCATACGTGCCGACGAAAGCATCGATGATCTCTTGCGCACTATAACCACCCGAGACGAGCGCCATCACGTCACGATGCATCGCGGGCGACACCTGACAAGTGAAATCGGTCGTGCGGCAGGTATACACGTCGAGCGTGCAGCCACACTGGCAGCGGAGCCGATGTTCGAGCTCGTCGCGTTCGGCAGTACTGACGACAGCGCGCGCTCCTGGCTTCGGTGCCAGACGCACAGGGCGCGACGCCTGCTGGTCCATCGCGAACAGATTCGACGAATCGACTCCGCTCGGGGCCTGCGGGGGCTGCGGCGCCTGGGCGCCGAGCGAGCGACTCACGAAGGCAGCACCCGTCGTCGCGCCCGCAGCTCCCGCAATGAAACGAACGAGAAAGTCCCGACGCCGCATCAGCAAATACTCAACTCAAACCGTGGCTGCCACGGCTGGCTCGGAGCGGGCCGGCGCGAGCACCGATACGTATCCGGCCTGACGCACGCGACGGCGTTCTGCTTGCGGCCACATGATGATCAGTCCGCCGATGGCCATGAGCGCGCCGCCGATCCACACCCATACCACGAGTGGATTGAACGTGACGCGCAGCTCCGCGACATCACCTCGGACGCCGGCGAGCACGACATACGTGTCCAGCTTCGCCGTCGTACGAATCCCGACCTCAGTGGATGGCTGGAAGGTCGGCCGCTCGGCGCTATCGAAATACTGGCGCTTCTCGGATTTGATGAATCCCGCGGGCTGCCCGTCGCGGTACGTCTCGAGAGCTACCGATGTGACCACTCGGTTCAGCCGCTTGTCCGTCGAAGCGCCCTGGCTCACGAACCGCCAGTGGTGGCCATACGGGTCTTTCGTGGCGAACTCCTGACCGGTGCGGAGCGTGATGTCGTACTCGCTCTTGAACGCCAGCCCCGCGAATGCGGCGAAGAGCATCACGATCCCGGCGTGCACGATGTAGCCGCCGTAACGCCGGCGATTTCGCGCCACGAGCCGAACGAATCCGAGAGGAATGCTCTCGCCGTGAATCGCGCGACGCGCCGAGACGCCCTTGTAGAACTCTTGCAGGATCGTTGTGGCGACGAAGGCAGCGAGAGTGTAGGTCACGATCGCATAGCCGCGGCCCATTCCAAACGCGGCGAGCAGCACGCCGAATACGAGGCCACTCATCGCGGGTACGGCAAACTGGCGCTTGAGATTCGCCGTCGACGCCTTGCGCCAGGCGATGAGTGGGCCAATTCCCGTCAACGCGAGCAGCAACAACCCGAGCGGCCGATTCACCGCATTGAAGAAAGGTGGACCCACGGTGATTTTCTGGCCGCGGACCCACTCCGACAGAATCGGGAACAGCGTTCCCCACAGGACCGCAAACGCGATCCCCACGAGCACGAGATTGTTGTACAGGAACGCCGCCTCACGACTCACCATGCTCTCGAGCTCCGCGTTCGCCTCGAGATTCTTGAGCCGCGTTGCAACGAGATAGATCGTCGCGCCAGTCGATACGAAGAAGAATGCCGCGAACCACGATCCGACTGGGGATTGAGCAAAAGAGTGCACGCTCTCGATCACGCCACTGCGCGTGATAAAGGTCCCAAAGATCGACAACAAGAACGTCACTACCACCAGGACGACGTTCCACTTGCGCAGCATCCCACGCTTTTCCTGGATCATGATCGAGTGCAGGAACGCGGTGCCGGTGAGCCACGGCAGGAACGACGCATTCTCGACAGGATCCCACGCCCAGTAGCCACCCCACCCGAGCTCGACGTACGCCCACCACATGCCGAGCACGATGCCGCACGTCAGAAAGAACCACGACAACAGCGACCAGCGTCGAACGACCGCCAACCAATCGGCGTCGAGCTTACGTGTGATCAGTGCCGCGATCGCGAAGGCGAATGGAATCGCGGTCGCTACATAGCCGAGATACAGGTTGGGCGGATGAATCGCCATGCCGGGATTCTGGAGCTGCGGGTTCATCCCGCGCCCGTCCATCGGCGTCCAGTCGAGCCGCGCGAAGGGATTGGCCTTGAAGCACGTCGTCGCGAGGAAGAAAACGAGAATCCCGCCTAACGTGCCCGCGGCGTACGGCAACAGCACACGATTGCGCTCACGGTTGGTGTATACCGCAATCGCCGAGTAGAGCGAGAGTATCAATGCCCAGAAGAGCATCGAGCCCGCCTGACCGCTCCAGAACGCCGTGAAGACGTAGATGTTCGGCATGTTGGCGCTGATGTGGCCAGCCACGTACTCGAGCGAGAAATCGCGCGACAATAGCGCGGTCCACAAGCCGATCGATGCCGCCAGCACCATGACGAACGTGGCATAGATGGCCCGTCGGCCACTCGCGATCAGGTCATCGCGCTGGAGGGCTCCGCCGGCAAAAGAAACGGTCGTCGCCCAGGCTGCCATCAGCAGGCCGACCCATAGCGCCAACTCCCCGATGAGAATCAAGCTGTCGGCCTCCCGCCTGCCGTCTTGTAGCCGGGAGTCTCACGATATTTCTCGGGTGCATTCTCGTAACGCGACGCGCACTTCGCGAGCAAGGTCGTCGCGCGGAAGGTTCCATCACGCCCCATTCTGCCTTCGACAACGACATCGACGCTGTCGGTGAAGGTGTCGGGTGCGATTCCGCGATACACGACCGGGAAGGTCTTCGCGCCATCGGTGACGCGGAACGCGTATTCGCGTCCACCGGGATCTCTCTGGATCGAACCCGGCACGACCCGCGCGCCAACCTTGACACCCACGTCACGGAATGTCGAATCCGTCGCGAGCTTCGCCGAAAGCTCCGTCGGCGTCAGATAGTAGACGCCCGTCTGCTTGATCGAGCTCGCCATCAGATAGCCGACCGGGCCGAGCACCAGCAGCCCGCCGAGAAGAAACTTCGTTCGCGCTTTCATCATCGCAATTCGTTAGGCAGTCTGAGACCGCGCATCACCCACGTCGTTCGCCGGCAAGACGCCGCACGCGCGCCATCACCGACTCCAAATCAGCTTCGGCCCGCGCACGTTCTTCGGGACTCCACACGTCAATGTTGCGATTCATCTGCCGCACTCTCTCCAGCATTTCTTCGATCAGCCGTCGCAGCTCCGGATTCGACCTCCGGTCGTGCAAAGACTCACTCGACGGTTGCTCGTGAGAAGAGACCGGACCTGGCGGTTTGGTCATGGTGTCCGAATGGTGGGAGGGATCAGCGGTCTGGCACCGGGCCCGTCGATTCTTCCACCTCGATCAATATAAGGCAAGCACCGGCCACCGAGCCTCACCGAACCGAATGCTGCAACAGGATGGTTGCTGCGCCCGCGCCCGCCGCGTCCCACGTCAAATCTCTCAGGCTTGGCGTGCCGCCACTGTGGGCGTCCCAAACCTCTTTCCCAATGCTCACCGCGGCGGTGATCCCGGTCGCAGCCGCGAGCGATGCGCCGTGGCTGGCACCAGTTGCGCGCGCAGCGCTGTAACCCACGCTTTGTACGAAGGCGCCCATGAAGAAATGCTTGACCTTGTCTACGCCAAACCAACTGTCTCCCCCGGGATGGTCACCCGGAGCATGCAGCTGGAGGACGAGGAGGAGTCGTAGCATTCAGGCAACGTTGCGAGTGGACGGGCGTCGAATGATCCCGAGCTCCGCGAGTCGTGCGCCAATGAGCTCGAGTGAGCGTGACAGCAGTAAACCGTGATTCCCCTGATGGATCCAGCTGCTCGCCCCTGACGGATGCGGCAACGCGACCGCCACACATCCTCCGTCGGCGTGCGCGACCTCGTGCTCGAGTCCGATCAATTCGGCGAGGGGAAGGCGAGGCAAAAATCGCTCGATCGCCAATCGGCCGACAGGGATCAACAGCCGCGGCCTGACCAGCGCGAGCTCGGCGTCGAGCCAGCTCGCGCAGTTCGCGCGCTCGGCGGGCGACGGAACGCGATCGCCGCGACCACTCGGGCTCGGTCCGGGGTAGCAGCGAGTGACTGCCGCGATGTAGATGCGGTCGCGCGCGGTCGCTTCGTCGACTCCGATTCTCTCGAACCAGCGAAAGAGTGTTCGTCCAGCGCGCCCAGCGAACGCACGGCCGCCTCCGCTTTCCACCTTTCCGGGCGCCTGACCAACGAGCATTACGCGAGGTCGACGCGCGAGCGACACGATCGGCTGAACATCGCCGAGCTCGCATCGCCGGCATGCGGAAAGCGCGCGACAGTGCTTCTCCAGCTCGATCTCGAGCTTGCTCTGCCTAACGGTCATTCGAATCGATACGGCGGTCGATGAATCCCGCGGTCGGTGACGATCGCCGTTACGAGGTCCGCGGGCGTGACGTCGAACGCTGGATTATAGACGCAGATATCGGCCGGCGCCGTCTGGTTGGCGCCGAATTGTGTGACCTCTTTCGCACCTCGTTGTTCGATGACGATGTCGGTGCCGGTTCGAGTGGACCGATCCAGCGTCGAGGTCGGTGCCGCGACGACGAACGGCACCTCATGGTAGCGCGCCGCGATGGCGAGGTTGAACGTTCCAATCTTGTTCGCGACGTCGCCGTTCGCTGCGATGCGATCGGCACCTACGATACAGAGATCGATCTTGCGCTCGCGCATGAGCGACGCGGCCATACCGTCGGTGAGCACGGTGACGGGAATGCCGGCGCGTTGTAGCTCCCACGCTGTGAGTCGGCTACCCTGTAACAAGGGGCGTGATTCGCCGACGAAGACTTCGATGGAATGCCCCTGCTCCGCGGAGACGTAGACCGGTGCCAACGCCGTCCCGATGCCGCCGGTGGCGAGGGCGCCGGCGTTGCAGTGGGTCAAGACGCGCGCGCCATCGCGCAACAGCGAGGCTCCGTGCTCGCCGATTCGTCGGCACATCGCACGATCCTCCTCGAGGATCGCCGTGGCCTCTGTCCGCAAGCCGGCAATGATCGCACGGGCGTCCCCTCTGGTCCGTTCGGCACAGTGCAGCATGCGATCGAGAGCCCACGGGAGGTTCACGGCTGTTGGACGCGTAGCGCGGAATACAGCCGCGGTGTCACGCGCGCGCGCAAGCAGAGCCTCACGCGACTCGTCCACGTTAGGCGCGAGCACGGCCACCAGTCCCATCGCTGCGGCGATGCCGATCGCGGGCGCACCGCGGACTGCAAGACTGCAAATCGCGTTGACAATGTCATCGCGCGTGCGCAGCTCGCACTCGACAAGCTGACGCGGAAGCTGCCGCTGATCGATGATGCGCACGCCAAGCCCGTCGTCGGACCAGCGCACCGATTGAATGATGTGCACCGATTAAAGGTACCCGAAATGACATCGATCAGGCGGCGTTCCGCTCTCCGACGTCCTCGCGCCGTGGGCGCCGGCGTCGCTCCGGGAAATGGCGGTCGAGAAACGCGATCAAGGCTCGCTCTTCCGGTGAATGTGCCTGGCCGCGATTGGCGGCCGAGCGGCGAGCCGGTGGAAGGCCGATCGCGTCCCCCTCGTCTAGGTAACGCGCGATGACGATCGGGTGAACGTAGGACGTTCTGCAAATCGTCGGGGTGTTGCCCAGTTCCGACGATACGAGCCGCATCGCGAGTGCCACATTGCGCTTGGCTTCGCGCTCATTCCGCGGCGCGCCCAGTTCGGCCAGCACGGTTGCAGCGCGAAGGGTTCCGCCCCATGTCCGAAAATCCTTAGCGCTGAAACGCGGACCCAAGCGGTCGTGCACGTAGTTGTTGATGTCGCGCGCCGTGACGTCGCACCAGCCGCCCTCGACACT